>DSBB01000330.1 GCA_011046175.1 Candidatus Hydrogenedentota bacterium
GCGCCGCGGCGCATTGATCTGTTGCGGCGGTAACGGCGGTGACTACGGCGACAATTTGCGCGCCTTGTTTCAACACAAGGTCTACATTGTCCAACTTGATGCCGCCCATGCACGTAAAGGGGATGCGCAGATGAGGGGCGACTGCTGCGATGAGCTCCGGTCCCACGTCGCCGGTGGGCGTTTCCTTGGTCTGAGTGGGAAAAACGGGGCCGATGTTTACATAATCCGCGTCCGCATCCTGCGCCGCCAACGCTTCCCCGAGGTTATGTGATGACGCGCCTATGATGAGTTCAGGCGCAATGCGTCGCGCCGCCGCCACCGGCAAATCGCCACAACCGAGATGCACGCCGTCCGCCGCCGCCGCCAAGGCAATATCAACGCGGTCGTCAACTATGAAAAGCGCGTTCGCCTCGCGCGTCCTTGCCCGCCAGTGGCATGCCAGATCGAACAGCGCGCCATCGGCAAGGCGCTTTTCACGCAACTGCACAATCCGCACCCCCGCTTCCAGACATCTTTCAAGGGTTTGAAGCGAAGAACGTCCCGCACAGAAGGATTCGGTGATCACCACGTACAGATCGGTTTCGCGCAAACGCGCCGCCAAAGCTTCCCGCGCCATGCTTATCCCCCCGGCACAAAGCGTACCAGTTCCACGGTGTCGCCCGCCTTGACGCCGGTGGCGTCGAAACGTTCCCGTTCCACAATTTCATCGTTAACGAGCGCGGCAACCGTTTTCGGGTCAAGCCCCAAGTCGGCAATCAACCCGGCCAGGGTGACGCCTTCATCCGTCATCCGCGTTTCGCCGTTCACCTTTATTTCAATCATGACGTAGATATCCCCATGTCGGCTTCCATTCGCAACGTCGAAAACGCCGCCGGAATTTCAACGCGCGGCGGGACTTTCCGTCCCATTTCCGCGCGCCTTCCCCGGCAACTATGAATGTCGGTTTTATTCCGTTTATCCCGCCGTGATGGTTCGCGTTTCATGATCATATAGCTGCCGTCGGCCGGTGTCCGCGGCCATCACGCCCATGAGGCAGGCGATGGCATGCTGATACCCGGCGTCAATGTCCGCATTGGGCGCTTTGCGGCTGCGTATGCATTGCAGCCAGTCTTCCACATGATCGGGACGCTCAATGTTCTCCACGCGCTCCCGCTCCTTGGGCAGTTCGGTCTCGCCGTGCGCGCCCTCGCCGGATACATACACGTTGTTCCAATCGGTCAAATCGAGCACGCCCTTGTTGCCGTAAATCTTCATGCAGTTTCCGCTGCCGTTGCCGAAATGCGTCGAGTAGTGCGCCTTGAAGCCTTCTTCATATTCCCAAACCGCGGTTGCATGGTCGGGCGCGTCAAAGTTATTTTCATCCTTCCAAATATAAGTGCCCGCCATGCCCACGCAGCTGCGCGGGAACTTCGCGCCGGTGATGCAATGCACAAGATCAATAAAATGGCTTGCCAGTCCGGGAATGGGGCCGTCGGAGAATTCCCGATGGCCGTACCAGCCCGAACACATCACGGGGTCGAAAGGACGCATGGGCAGCCCGAACAGAAATTCCGGCCAGTCCACATCCTCTTCATGCACTTCACGAATGTAACTGTACCAATACGGACGCGCTCCGTTGCGAAACTGTTCTATGCGCCCTACCTTGCCCAGAGCGCCCGTGGCATAGAGTTGTTTCGCGCCTTCAATGCTGCCGAGGCTGCGAATTTGCGTGCCCGCCTGCACAACAACATCATTCGCCTTGACCGCATCGTAGGCGGCTTTCAGCTCGTCAAGGTTCTTCGCCAGCGGTTTTTCACAATACACGTCCTTTTTCGCTTCCGCCGCGTGTTTCAACATGGTGGCGTGCTGATGATCACAACAAACGATGACAACGGCGTCCAAGTCCTGCTGAGCAAGCGCCTCTTTGTATGACGTGTACTGTCGCGCCTCCCTGCCAAAAATATCCCCGCAGATTGCCGCCGCTTCACGGCGATGGGCGCCCCAGGGATCGCACACGGCGGTAACCTCCACATTCTCACTTTGGGCGTAACGCTTGAAGGCGGGCAGAAACGTGCCGCGCCCCCGGCTGCCGCAGCCTATGATGCCCACGGACAGACGATCGTTCGCGCCCGCGCTCTTCGCATAACCAAGGGCGCTCAAGGTCGCCGCAGCGCCCGCTGTTGTCTTCAGAAAATCGCGTCGTGTCGTATGTTCAGCCATTGGAAATACCTCCATGTTGCATTGTAGGGAAAACCACAACGTGCATGTGTGTGGATGCATGGTATTATGCGCCTATTACTGACGGGATGCAAATGCATGTTGACTAAAATCATGCCCGGCGTTGTTTCCAGCCGAAAACGGACGGTTATGCCGTCACCCTTCCAATCGCCTCCAGACCCGCATCGTGCAACAACCCGTTCGACGCGAACAAACCGATATTTTCGGTGAGTTTACGCCCCCTTGTGAAATCGAAGGGCTTCCCGTTCAAATCCGTTACGCATCCGCCCGCCTCTTCGAGAATGATCGCGCCGGCGGCATGATCCCAGATGCATTCCCGGTAATCGGGGCGCGACGGCGACAGCAGCCGGAACAGCAGTTCCCCATGGCCCGCCGCAAGCGCGGCGTATTTCGCCTGACTGTCCATGCGCGCCATCTTGTCATGGGAAATGCCGAGATGCGCGGCGATGCCTTCGATCTGATCCACGTTGGTGTGGCCCGCTTCAAAGGAGCGCAGCAGCCGCGCCTTGACGGGCGCGGCGCAATCAGACACGCGCATTCGCGCATAGGGCGCATCCGCGTCGTTCAGCGGCGCGCGCCATGCGCCCGCGCCGCGTTGCGCGATGGCCAGCGCGCCGCAGCCGCCGGGCGCGGGCATGCAGTTTGCGTCCAGACCCGGACAGGCAAGCCCGCCCAGCGTAACGCGCCCTTCTTCCAGCAACGCCAGCGCCACGGCGTACTGGTCGCCGCGCCGATAGCCCTTCGTGCCGTCTATCGGGTCCAGCGTCCAGAAACGTTCGCCGGACGCATCCGCGCCGCTATCAATCCACGCGCATATTTTGTCGCGGTTCGCGCCGGGAATCAGCGCCGCCACATAGCCGACAATGACATCAAGCATGGCGGCGTTTTCCGGGTCGCGCAGCCGGTCGGCGTTTTCCTCGGCGACCAACGCGGCGTCAGGGAAAACGTCGCGCAACCGCTTTGCCGCCAGCGCCTGAATCGCAAAATCCGCCACCGTCACCGGCGACAGATCGCTCTTCGTCAGGTTTATCACGGCCATGTCCTGTTGAACACGCCGGGCAAGCCCGGCGCTCTCGCGTAGCACGGCAACAACAAGAGACATCTCAGGAGAGTTCAAATTCAGCACAAAAAGGTCCTTTATAGCGTGGATTGAGGAAGTGGGACGCATGGGATACATGTATTTCCCGATAGCCGACAGCGTGTTATTCCATAAGTCCCATAAGTCCCATAAGTCCCATACCTGCCCAGTATACCATAAGAGAACCCTTTGATATGCAGCCCGGTCAAGTCCGTAATGTTATGCGAGCCGGCATCCAGTATTGTAATCCCTGCCAAGGCGGTCTCCTCGATAGGGTCTGCCGGACCGAGTCCGAGTCTATTGCGGAGTACGCTTTCCAAGCCGGGATCGGGGATGGTGACCGCTGCTGCGGCCTAGGTGGTCATTACGGTTGCCGCGAGGACGCATAACAGGGCGATGCGGCAGAGGTCGGAAGCGATGTTTCTCATGATGTGTTCCTCGTTGTTGTTTTCAATTCTTATCTCTGCGTAATTCAGAATTCCAACGTGGCTAAGGTGCAAGTAACTCGCTGTGCCATTTATACTGCTTCGACTTATTATGCTTGCTCTGGCGCAGGCGTTCAAGTTTTCTGAAGGCATGTCTTTCCCCGGCCTGCGTGGTGCCGTCCCGGGGGTAGTGTGTGTCCGTGTTCGCGGGCAAAGCAGGGATGCCCGCCTCACTCCCATCCCACACCCAAAAAAGTAAACGGGGGCGTTTACTTTTCCACCCGACCGTTTCTCCCTTTTCCCCTTTATTTCAAGCCAAATTCCGCCTGCACTGCAAACCCACTGACAACACTATAGGGGAACAAAACGCATAAAGGAGAATTGTCATGCACAAGGAAACGAAGACTGGCATACACGCCACAGCGGGGTGTCTGTACCCGCTTTCGCCCCTTTTTTCCAATCGCGCCACCACCGAACACAACAGAACCACAACATACAGGGGCATCCAACAGGTTTTAATACCATATCATGTGGTTTTGCCCGAAATCGGTGCGAACCAAAAACGCGAAAAAACGTCGAAAAAATGCAAAAACACGTTAAAAAAAGAACAAAAAATGACCCAAAATGAGTCAAAAAAAGAGATACATAACTGTGGCGCCGGTAACCGTTTTCTCATGGACTGCAATGCCGACCTACACCATCAGCACACCGCTCTCGATGTCTGCAATCAGGTCCTTGATCAGGCTGATGCTTTCCGGCGGGAAGTGCCATTGCTGAATCTCGCGCTCGCTGAGCAGGTTCTGCAGTTGCGGCAACACCAGCATGTCCCTGGCGATGTCGCTGGGCAATGACCGCGCGATGAATCCTTCTTCATCGAAGGTGTCAAAGAAGCTCTGCAGGCCGCGCTCGGCGTCGCCGCCCACCGCGCCGAAATCCTGCCCGTAGATGTGCAGCGAGCAGCTGTAATCGGCATAACTGCCCACGCGCACCTTCCGTCCGGTGCGCTGTTCTATCTGCCGGGCAATGGTCTGTTGCAGGAAGGTGATGGCGATGAGGTTGTCGCCCCATGCCTTGTACAGGTCGCGGGAACGCCACATGGTGTTCATGTTCAGCACGAGGTTGCCTTCGGCGTCCTCCGGGCAGCGCAGCTGCACCTCGCGCAGACACGGAATATCCTCCTGCAGATAGGGGTCGAGATTCGGCGCCGACGTGGAGGCGACGGCGCGCCGCGAATAGGGCGTTTGCGCGATGCGTTCGATGGCAAGCGCAATCTGGTCCACCTCGCCGGTCGCGTCCGGATGGGCGAACAGCCGCTGATGATAGGTGTACGGCCATTCCTGCGCGGTCATCTCGCCGTCCACCGCCTTGGCAAGTTCTTCATAGGGAACCACGCGGTAATCCTTCACGCCCATGATCTCCGCAATATACACGCCCACTTCGCAAAAGGAGATGGGCGGGAAACGCGGCTGCGCAAAGGGGTCCTTCACCTCGATCAACACGCGCGCGTCGCGGCTCGGCGGGTCAATGTATTCGCCCGCGCTGTTCTTGCGGTCGTATTCGGTGCGCATGGCATAGCCATGTTCCCACACCGCCTTGATCGCCCGGAAATACGCCTGCGGTATGGAATCGCCCACCACATGCAGTGTCGGCAACCGTCCGTCATTTTGTCGCGTCATTTGAAACTCCTCTTCCTTTGTGTTATCGCTGCGCAATTATTCGCCCTGACAATTGCGCGGCATTCCCTTTCACCGAAAACGATCCCACTGGGGATCGTGATCAAATATCCAGCGGTAGTAATCCTTCTGTTCAAGTTTGTCCGCGGCGGCGGCATCGGCGATGACAGTGCAGTTTGGATGCAGTTGCAGCGCGCTCGCGCTGATCATCGAGGTCACCGGCCCTTCCACGGCCCGGGCCATGATGTCCGCTTTGTTTGCCCCGGTTACCAGCATGACGCACCGCGCCGCTTCGAGGATGGTGCCCACGCCCATGGTGATGGCGAAACGCGGCATGTCCTCCGGCGAATCAAAAAGCGGCGAATTCTGTTCGATGGTTTTCGGCGTCAGCGCCTTTACGCGGGTGCGCGAAAACATGGCGGACAACGGCTCGTTGAACCCGATGTGTCCCGTCTCGCCTATGCTCAGCAGTTGCAGATCAATCCCGCCCACATCTTCGATCAACGCGTCATAGCGCGCGCCCTCCGCCTCCGGGTCCGCCGCCATGCCGTCAGGCAGATGCGTATTGCGCAGATCAATGTTCACCTTGCCAAACAGGTGATGGTTCATATAATAGCGATACGAGTTCTTGTGGGTCGGCGGCAAACCCGCATACTCGTCCAGATTAAAGGTTACCGCGAGCGAAAAATCCAAGCCATCCTGCTGATGCATCTCTACCAGCCGCGCATAAAGCCCTTCCATCGTGCGGCCGGTGGCAAGCCCCAGCACGGAAGTGGGTTTGATCGTAATCTGATGGGCAATTACAGCGGCCGCAAGTTCTATGGCCTCTTTTTTCGTGTCGCGAATGATAACTTGCATGTTTTCTTGTTCCCGGCGTTCCCGCAAAACCACTTGTCTGCGTTTCAACGATATTGTAGCAGATGCCCGGGCGTTTGTTGATAACGCCTGTGTGAACGCATGGCAATTCAATTTTTGCATTCGGAGTTTTGCGTAAATATAACACTTTCTTTTCCCGTGGGATTATGGTATGATTATCATATAGCAGGTTTTACGGAGTCATGCGTGTTTTTCAGATGACGCCCCATACTGTCACTGTCATTGCGCATGATGAAAAGATAATAAGATTGGAGGACACAAGCCATGAACGAGAGATGCGGCAATATAAGGGTAAAATTATTGGGGTGCATGTTGGCTGCCGCGCTGCTATTGTGCGCGCCATTCCCGGCGTCAGCGGAGCGCACCCCCCGTATTCTGCTTGCCGGGGACAGCTGGACGGGGTTTATGCTCGCATTCAGATCATACCGCGATGTGCTGGACCAGCGTGAGGGTCTCGAGCGTTGGGTTGAAGTGGGCAACCGTACCGCGGTTATGGGCGTGCGCGCATGGGAAATTCTTGAAAACGAAGATATGGACTATTTTAACGTGTTGGCCAATGAACTCACGCGCTTTCCGAACATTGACGTGGTGGTGATGGCCCTCGGCGGGAACGATATCCTGCGCGGAACAAAAGGGGTGGACCCCGGCAATTATGATCGCCAAGTCAGGTTAAGCCATTGTTATGATTATCCTGTGGACGCATGGTCCAGCACGGAAGAATGCATCCAATGGATGGGGGAGGCGTTGGAGATTCAGATTGGACAGATAGTGGACTACATACTGAGCGTGCGGCCCGACATACGCGTGGCAATTGTCAGCTACGACTACGGCGCGCGCGAGCCGGACGAAGGGTATACGATTGAAGAACAGCATCTGGCCTTTATACAGGTCGAGATGAGCAAGCGGAACGTGGCGCTGGCGCGAGACCGCGTTGCTTATGTGAACAATTTCGGTTTGATGCAGTATTTGTACGGCATACCGGAAGCGGAGCCGCCCATACCGCCGGAAACGGTGCCTTATCCATGCAACGCCCCTGATGACCCCGCCTATTGTCTCACGGATTGGCCGGGCGGCGATCCGGCTCATCTTTCGCCGCTTGACGCCTACATAGACAATGATATTCACCTTACGGATATCGGTTACCGGGATATCGCCAACCGCTCATTGGACTTTTGTATTGAAGAATGGTTGAATTATCCCAAAGCGCTGGAGATTCTGCCGCTGGACAACAAAGAACCTTTGTACCAGTTCCAAGTGACGTTTTCGCATCCGGTTGAAGGCGTGGACGCCACCGATTTCGAGGTGTTTATTCAGGAAAAGGGGTTGTTGAAAGCGATGGGCATCGCAAGCGTCTTGCCCGCGTCGGGGCCCGCCGACGTCTACACCGTTACGGTTGACATGGACGGCGTGCAGCAGGCGGCCTACATCATTGTTCAGGATGACGATTCCATTTACCGGCCGGATACGCTGGCGCCTTTGGGCGGACCCAACCCCGGAAACGGCGAGTTCGTTTATAACGGACTGTATGAATTCGTGGACTTGACCCCGCCGGACGACGGCGATTTTGATCATGCCATGCAATACCTGTACATGGCGTCGCAAGCCTACGAATACCTGCTCTTCGGTTTCAGCTTTGATCCCCAATACTTCGACGCCAACGGCAATTTCTTTGACCATAGTTTTGATGATCCCATTTACATCGCCGGCAACGCGTTGCTGGATTCGTGTGAGTTTGCCCTTATTAAGGCTTGCCTCGACGACCCGAGTATTGATTTGAGCGCCAATGGCGGCCTGGTCGCGCAGGATGTGGTGGATGCGTGGGAAAACAATCTCGGATGGATTCAATACACCATGGGCGGCGTGGATGGCCTCGCAAACATTATTCTGCCGGGGCTGGACACGGTGCTGACCGGTTTTGTTACCGTCGGCGATGACGACTCCAAACTGCTTGTGGCGGCGTTAATCAGCCTGGTGTCAACCATCGAGGAGTTCCCCTTCGAGTTTAATATTGACGGCTTGGATTTCGGCGACGGCGAAGAAAACCCGGGCAACTATGTTCGTCTTCCGGACTGGCTTTCCTATTACGGAGACGCCAGCGGAAATGGCTGGAACAACGAACAAATTTACGCCTACTTTGCGCCCGACGGCGTTGCGTCTTATGTCAATGCCGCGCTGAATCCCAATGCCGTGCCCAGGACCGGCGAAGGGCATTATTTCGAAGGACGCTTTGTGCGCATTGCCGTGCTCGACCATGCCAAGTCGAGCTCGCCGTGGCAATGGTATCGCGACGGCGTGCCGCTTGTGGACGACGGACGCATTACCGGCGCCAACCGCCGAAACCTCGACATCCTGTCCGTGCAGAAAAGCGACGAAGGCGCCTACACCTGCGACTATATACCCAAAGGCTTTAACACAACCGTGCAGACGTACGGGCCGATAAATATTACGGTGGCCGAGGGGGATGTGCCCGCAAGCGGCGTCACGACGCTTGTTCTTATCGCTGTGGCGGCAGGCGCGGCGGGTATCGCCGCAATTCGCCGGAAACGCCCATAAACATAGCACGAAATCTGCCGCCCAGAGTAGTTCGCTATCGCGGCCAGCCTTGGGCTTTGTTGCGGAATCCCATTGGGATACGTTGGCGGAATACAGGGCGCTGTGCGCTGCGTATGCTCGAATGGTCAGCGATTCGCCTGTCGTGGACGCACGCCGAACACGTAATTCTCATCGGCCATTTGTTGTGACATCCCCGTTCTCCTGTTGGGGTGGTGTCTGGGGTGATATCCATGAGCCATCATCATTACTGGGTTCTTGTCTGCCATTGCCCAAACAGACCAGTCGGCGGTTCCCTGCAGAAATTCCATATCCATCTCTTGTGTGTTCGGCCGGAAATCCGTCAACTCCTTATAGAGTGGCAGCCGCCACCCGCCACCCGCGATATCGCATGCAGCCAGCCATTCTTCCGCCTGTTTACTTGTCATCTGCTCTTCAGGGCCGACTATCCACTCAAGGTTGGTTGCGTCATCCGAAATGACGCTTTCTGCCGAAACGGAAAACCGCGGACCAAATGTGATCAGATTAGCAACACGGCTGCCGTCGCTTCTTAGATAAGCCCTTTCAATAACCAAAGGCTTTCGCAGCACTTCGGTTTCGCCCCGTGGCGCGGTTTCAATCTGCATCGAAGTATCGCTTGTCCACTTGTCCGACCACGGCTTCAACACATACTCCCAGGAAGGGAAAAGCCCCTCCAGCCGGAATGCGCCGTCGGCGTCGGTCACCGTCTCGAACTGTTCATAACCTGCAACGAGGCGCTCCGCCTGCACCGCTGTGATCTTTACTCCCGGGACAGGGTTGCCGTTCCAGTCCACCAGCAGTCCCTCAACCGCCGATGCCATTTCGTTGCCGCCCGCCGCCGAAAATGGCAACGCCGCCGCGATCAAAACACACAGAGCGAGATGCTTCATGATGCATCCTCCTGTTTATCGGTGTAACACCATGCCTGATACTATTCTAGTGAGTCTGTGCCAATAAGTCAACCGTTTTGCGGACGTTTGACCATGTGCCACCAGCGTTTGCAATGAATCGGGATGCAACCCCGTTGGGCAAAGCAGGTGCAGACCCGTCTCACTTCCGTTGGTCGCCCGCTTGTGTCAGTCCCTGTTTTGCCGGGGGACAGGAATGTCTCTCCTTCATTGGGGAGTTGTTTGCTATGCGTAAAGATTGTTCAGGAATATATACGCCCTTCCGTTGGTTTTTATGTGCAAAGGGGCTGGAAGAATTGAACCAACGGAAGACAGGCGAGTGTGTAAGCCTTGTAAACAGAATGAAGGAGTACATCATGGATACTTCCAGAAGAGATTTTTTCCGGGTGGCCGGCGGCGTTGCCGCGACGGGTGTATTATCGGGTGTTTTTTCACAAAGCGCCTCTGCACAAAGCACGGGCCCATTAACCAAGCACGAACTTCCGGCGCCGCCCTATGCCTACGACGCGCTGGAACCGTACATTGACACGACAACGATGGAGCTCCATCACAGCAAACATCATGCGGCGTATGTCAACGGCTTGAATGCCGTCGAGGCGGCGCTGGCTCAAGCGCGCGCATCGGGCGATTATGCGCTGACGCAGTACTGGACCAAGCGAGCCGCCTTTAACGGCGGCGGCCATTTCCTGCACAGCATGTTCTGGAAGGTGATGGCGCCACCCAATGCGGGCGGCGGGGGCGAACCCTCCGGTGAGTTGCGCAAGAAGATAGACCGTGATTTCGGCAGTTTCGACGCATTCAAAAAGCAGTTCAGCGCTGCGTCCGCGCAAGTGGAAGGCAGCGGCTGGGGACTTTTGCATTACAGGCCTGAAGATGACCGACTCGTCGTATTACAGGCGGAAGACCATCACAAGCTGACCGTATGGGGCGTATGGCCCATACTGTGCGTTGACGTATGGGAGCACGCTTACTACCTGAAGTACCAGAACAAACGCTCCGATTACATTGACGCCTGGTGGAATGTGGTCAATTGGGACCAGGTTTCGGCCAACCTTGACGCGCTGCAACCTTCATAACCACACAATAAGGACGCACTCAGCCACATTTCCTGAGACCATGACCAAAGCCGGGCGCCACTCCCCTCCAACCACACGCACAGGCGCCCGGCGAACTTTTTCATCAGGTGCGGGGCAGCCACGAATAAAACATTGTAGGCGGCGCATCCGGTGGATTGATTTCCGCCGGTTTAGTTCTACCGGCCTTTAAGTGTTTTTCTGCCAGACGCCAATCATGATCACCGTTCCCGCGCAAAACGCGCTCAAAGAGTTTTCTGGATTTGCCCACGCGCGATTCACTATCATGTTAAGCGGACGTTGCCGCCGTCGTGCGCTTGGGTCGGACGGTGACGGCGACGCAATAACCGCACTGGTTGGGATCAGGAAACCTCAATAAAGAAAAATCTGGTGAGAGGAAGCATTCATTATGGGCGGTTTTTTTGCCGTTGCGTCAAAGGAAGATTGTATACACGACCTGTTTTACGGCACGGATTATCATTCCCACCTTGGCACCTGTCGTGGAGGTCTTGCCGCGCTGGGCGAACGCGAGTTTCACCGTCATATTCATGACATCTCGAACGCTCAGTTCAGGTCGAAATTTGAAGATGACGTCAAAACAATGGAAGGGTATATGGGCATTGGCGTCATCAGCGACAACGAATCACAACCGTTGATTATTGGGTCGCACCTGGGCAACTACGCTATTGTCACCGTGGGTTTGATTACCAATCTCGAGGACTTGGCGCGGGACGCGTTCCGCCGGCGCATCACCCATTTTTCGGAGATGAGCAGCATTGGCATCAATCCCACCGAGCTTGTCGCCACACTGATTAATGAAGGCGCTACCTTTACCGAGGGCGTCAGCATTGCCCAGGAACGAATAGAAGGCTCCTGTTCCATTCTTCTGCTGACGAAGGAGGGCATATATGTGGCGCGAGACCTGTTCGGACGCACGCCGGTGATCATCGGAAAAAAGCCCGGAGCGTACGCCGCCACATTCGAGACGTCCGCTTTCCCTAATCTTGATTATGATGTGGAGCGTTACCTCGGGCCCGGCGAGATAACGCTGATGACCCCCGACGGCGTGGAACAAAAAAGGCCGTCCGGGAAATTTATGCAAATATGCGCGTTTCTCTGGGTGTATTACGGTTTCCCGTCATCTAGTTATGAAGGCATTAATGTGGAAGCCGCCCGATACCGCTGCGGCGCCGCCATTGCCGCCCGGGACAAAACAGAGGTGGACCTTGTGGCGGGCATACCTGACTCCGGCACCGGCCACGCCATTGGCTACGCCAATTACAAGCATGTGTCTTACGGACGCCCCTTCGCCAAATACACGCCGACTTGGCCGCGCAGTTTCATGCCGCAGGACCAGGAAGTGCGCAACCTTGTCGCCAGAATGAAGCTGGTTCCCGTGCCTGACCTGGTCATGAACAAGCGCCTGTTGTTTTGTGATGATTCCATTGTCCGGGGAACCCAACTCGCCGACACCATCAAACGCCTGTATGAAGCGGGCGCGCGCGAGGTTCACATGCGTCCGGCGTGCCCGCCTTTGGTCTACGGATGCAAGTATTTGAATTTTTCCCGGTCCAAATCCGAGAACGATCTGGCAGGCCGCCGCACCCTGCGCGAACTGGAGGGCGGTGAAGACCGCGCGCTCGAGGAATATACAAATCCCGAGTCAGACAAGTACGCCGAAATGGTGGACCGTATCCGGCAGCGCCTGTTCCTGTCCTCGCTCGCGTATCAACGCCTTGATGACCTCGTTGCCGCCATCGGGCTGCCCAAAGAAGACCTCTGCACCTATTGCTGGGACGGGTGCGAAGGATGCGCCGGCAAACAAATGACCTTTTTGCCGGATGAGGTTTGTGGGCAGAACGAATGAAACAACAGCGGGGAGGGTTGTTTTGCGGCTGCCGGATAATCGCGCCCCCTCGCTTTTCCCGGCGACTGCTTATGGCGATGTTATTTTGGCGGTGATGTCGTATAACGACGCTTGGAGCAGTTCAACTTCGACAAACATGCCTCCTTTGATGGCGGGGTGGGGCTGAATCAGCACCGAGCCGTCCACTTCCGGCGCTTCTGCGGGGCTGCGCGCCGCCCAGGCATTCAACCCTTTGTCGTAGCCTTCCACCAATGCGCGCGTATGCCGTCCCTCGCGGCTTGCGTTGTGCCGCGCCGTTATGGCCGCCTGCATTTCCATAAGCGTTTCGTAGCGTTCCCGCGCCACGACCGCCGGTACGGCGTTTCCCATTCCGGCGGCGGGCGTGCCTTCCTCCGGGCAGAATCGGAACGCGCCCAGCCACTCGAAGGCAATGGTTTGGGCCGCATCCAGAAGATTACGAAAGTCTTCTTCCGTTTCACCGGGGAACCCGACCATCATGGTGGTGCGCAGGGTCAGCCCGGGAATGGCGTCGCGCAGGCGGTTTATGAGCGCGATGATGTCCTGTTCCGCCCCGGGCCGTCTCATGGATTTCAGCACGGACGGTGAAACATGCTGCAACGGCATGTCGAGGTAGGGAACTATCTTGGGTTGTGTCGCCATCTGCTCGATAAACGCGGCGTTGACGCCGCCGGGGTAACAGTAAAGGCAGCGCACCCAGAAATCGCCGGGGATGGCGCACAGGTCTCGCAGCAGATCGGGCAGGCGGTAATCGTCATACAGATCGCGTCCGTACGCGGTGATGTCCTGCGCCACCAGATTTATCTCGAGAACACCCGCCGCCACCAGTTCCCGCGCTTCGGACAGCAATGTTTCGCGGCGTGTTGAGTGATACGCGCCCTTGATGGCGGGAATGACGCAGAAAGTGCAGGCGTGATTGCAGCCGTCCGCGATTTTCAAGAAGGCATGGGGTCTGTCATCCAGTCGCGTGCGGACGGGCAAGGCGGCGCATCCGTGTCGCTCCGAACACCCGCCGCACAAGATGTCCGCCAACTTTTCATCTTCCCCCACGCCGAAAAATCCGTCCACCTCCGGAATTTCATTTTTCAGTTCTTCGGCGTAACGCTGGGGCAGGCATCCCGCCACGTAAACCCGCCGCGGGTTGCAGTCGTCCGCCTTGCGGCGGCACCATTCAAGAACGGTTTCAATGGATTCCTTCTTCGCGTCGTAAATGAAAGCGCAAGTGTATATGACGACCGCATCGAGCGGGGGTATCGTTTCGACATACGGCGTCAGCCCGCATACGGAAGCCAAATCGGACAAGCGCCGCGATAATGCGCCTGCGAAATGTTCCGCGTCGGCCATGTTTTTGTCGCAGCCCAACACAACAACGCCGACAGTTCGGGAAACGCTTTTATCTTTCATAAGAATCCTTGTGGTTGCTTTGCACGTACTTGCGGTGAAGTATGCGGAATTCGACGAAAAAGGATCAAGCGGCGGGAATTTCGTGCAAGAATAATCAGGGCGATTTAGTTTTTGTTTCTCAAGAGGAATGCGTGCATAGTCCTAACGCGGTTGTTGCCCGCAACCAGATTTGACTATTCTCTTTGTATGTTGTTCACGCTTCAGCGTGCGGCAGTAGCGCACAAACTCTGAGTCATACCCGCAACCCCGCACGCTGAAGCGTGAACAACATACCCAACTTCTTTTTCTTGATCGCGGTTTCTGGCCAATAAGGCGCTACGCTTCGTCCGGGACTTCGCCCGGAAGAAGTGGCGCCTGCGGCGCAGTTGTCACAAATAAAACACAACGTTAGCGTCATTCCCGCGAAAGCGGGAATCTACGAACTTTCGCCGGTTCATGCACGATATCACGGGATTCCCGCTTTCGCGGGAATGACGATGGTTGATGCACCACCTGCACCAAACATCTACGCGAAACGCGTAGATGTACAGAACAAAGATTTTAAGCGCCTATACGTCCTACCTATCCTACACGTCCTACCTATCCTACTTGTCCTACCAACCACCATGCTGCGCAATATCCATGTCATCTATGCGAAGCGCTACCCGCGCCGCCAAGGCGCGCGCAGGGGTTTGGCGAGCAGGGCGGTCGCTTCCGCATCGTCATGGAACTGGTCGGCGACGGGGTCCCAGCGGAGTTTGCGTTTCAGGCGCGCGGCGATTTCGGGGATCAATCCGAGGTTCGACGCCTGATGCCCGGATTCCACGGGGGACACCGGGTCGCGTCGCGCCTTCACGGCTTCGATGAAATCGCGGGCGTGATGGTTGCTTTCGTGGAGCCGGTTCTCGCCGGCGGGCAACTCCAGCTCCAGCAGCGAGGCGGGTTCGGCGCTGATGCTCTTGCGGCTTACATGCACCCAGCCCTCATCGCCCCGGAAACACACGCCCTGCGGCCACGGGTTGTCCGTATCAGAATAGCGCATCCGCAATCCGTCGGGATAGGTAAACTCCGCGCGCCAGCCGTTGATGTTGTCCGTGAATCCCTTGCTCCTGTAGTCCGCCTCGCATTCGCACTCGAAGGGCTGCGTGATGAGGCGCGGGCATCCCCATGCGGCGATGTCGAGATGATGCACGCCCCAGTTCACAATGAACCCGATGCAGTAGTCGGAGATGAGGTACCAGTCAGGCCATTCGAGCCTGCCCGGGTTGAACGGGCGCATCGGCGCGGGCCCGGTGTATAACTCCCAGTCCATCCCCTCCGGCACGGGCTGCGGATCGAGGGAGCCGTCGTATTTGGGCTTGAAGCTCGGGCCTGGCGCCGCCACTTCGATGGTATGCACGTTGCCGATATAACCGCCCAGCGCCAGTTCGCAGGCGTGTCGGAAATTCCGGGTCGAGCGCTGCTGCGTGCCGGTCTGGAAGATGATGTTGTTGCGCCGCACCGCGTCGCGGATGGCCTGGCCGTCGCGCACACACAGCCCCAGCGGCTTCTCGCAATACATGTCTTTGCCGGCGTTGGCCGCCATAGTCGCCATCACGCCGTGCCAGTGGTCGGGCGCGGTGATGAGCACGGCGGCGATGTCGTCCCGCGCCAACACGTCCCGGAAATCGTTGCAGTGAGCGCATTCGTTGCGCTCATAGTAGTTATTGACGAGTTTCGCGGCCTGTTCGCGTCTAGCACGTTGCGGGTCGCATACCAGCGCCACTTCCACCCCTTTGTCGGGAACGAACCCCTCCATCATCACCTGCGCGCCCCGGGAACCCGTCCCGATGACGCCCATGCGGATGCGTTCATTTGCGCCGCGCGCGCGCGCGGGCAGCAACAGGGGCGCCGCCAGTCCCGCGCCCGCCGCCTTGACAAACGCGCGCCTGCTTATTCCTGCGCGGTTTTTTTGCGGTTGCATACCGGATTCCTTTCCTTATTCCCACAATCGGGCAATGATGTCAAGCGTGCGCGCCACCAGCGCGTCGCCGCCTTCGGGTCCCACCCGGTTGTCGGTGATGCGCGAACCGTACGCGCCGCCCGCCACCGCGCGGCGCGTGGGCAGGTAGCGGCCCCGGTCGTTGGTCAGTTGCGACAAGAACGTTTGCGCGGCATTGCTGCGCGCTTTAATCTGCAACCCGTATTCCAGATACAGTTCAAAGGGGTTGGTGGCAATGGCGACATCACCGAGACGCATCACATGCAAGTCCATGGTATAGACCGACTCCGCATCCTGCTTTTCATAACATTCCACCACGTTGCGCGCGCGGCGCACCATGGCCGCGTCCCGAGAGCCCGGCTGCACATCGCCTGAAGCAAGCAACTTTTCCAGTTCCTTCCGCGCTTCCGTGTACTCCTCATCCGTCACCTGGCGCACGGGCAAGTCAAGGGATTCAACATGATGCCGAAAGACGGGGTCGGCGTTCCGCGCGGTCTGCGCCGTCTCCAGGGCGTACGCCACGCCGTTGACGATGCGACGCGCCATCTCGCGCATACCCGGTTCCGAACGCATGTCCGGTTCGCCGCGCCCGCGCCGTATCAGATCACGGGGCGACTGATCGCCCGCCGCGCCGGTCATGGGATAGACGGATACCTGCTCGCCGTAGCGCGCTTTCAGTTCCTCACGCACCGGCCCCCAAAAATCCGAGCACACATACAATTGTCCTTCGACCACCTGCGAAGGACAGGCGATGTTGATTGCGATACCGCTCAATTGTTCCGCGGCATCCCACAGAAACAGCAATTCAAGTCCGTGGTCATGGCCGCCCTCAAGTCCGACGAAGTCCGGCCTGTCCGACTTGCCGTACATCTGCGAGGAGCCGTCTGCATAGACGGCAATCCGGCAAAAGCCGACGGCGGCATGCCCCACTGCGCGGCTGAGGGTTGCGGGATGCTTGTTTGCCCACCCCTGTATCGCCGCCTCGGCTACCCGCTCACAGAAAAAGGGGACGTACTCCCGCGGTCCCATCACCCCCGGATCAGGGTCTTTATACACGCCCTTCGCCAGTGTGGGGCCGGTATGCGTGTGTGTGGCGTTGATGAACAGTTTGCGCGTGTCGAAATCCGGCAACTGCGCCGCCACCGACGCGCGTATCGCCTCGGTCTCCTCGCGTCCCACGTTCACCACATCGCAGGCAATCATGATGGCCTGTTCCTTTCCGCCCGACGCATCTTTGCCTTCCAGCGCCAGCGCCGTGGCGAGACACGGGTAGAGTACGCTGTTGGACACCCGTTCATGGAACTGTCCCGCCAGCTGCACCGGCCTGTCCGGCGTGATGCTCACAGTCGCCCAGCCCGCCTGAAAGACGCCGTCTGCGGCGGCGCCCGTTGGTTGTGAGGCGATAATCGAAGAGGCGGCGGCCATGCCGCCCGCGGCAAGCGCCGCATGTTGGCTTGATTGGCGCAGGAAATCGCGGCGGGTCAATTTTGTACTCATGATGATGTTCCTTCTTGCATAGGTATGTGGCATAGGCGTCCGATGTCATAGTACCCCTGAAATGCGCGTCATGTCAATGGAAAGGCCTACTTTTTCATACACGGATTTCACTAACAATCGTTTAAGAACGCTCCGGTTGTCGCGGCGTTTCATGGAAAAGCGGAAAAGCCCCGGTTATCTGAGACGGCGGAATTGGTGTTAGAATAACCGTCGTCGCGGATGTTCAGTAGTGTTCCTGCTCGGGCAGAAATATGACGTAACCAAGAGGCTTGCAACGATGATGCGTTTTTTATGTAATACGATGACGGCGATTTGGTGTTGTTTCGCGTTGTGCCTGACGGGGTGCAGCGCCGCGCGTTCCCGACATGATCCGGAACAATTGCGGATGACGCCTCGCCCGGCGCACAGTTTGGCCATGCACCAGACAGACATGATTGTCGCGGTGTCGCCTGTGCGCCAGACCATGCAGATAGGCGGCAGCATTCCCACGCTGCTGGGCGCAGGCATCAGCGCCGTGCAGGACAGCCGACACGGTAAAGCGGTGCGCGCCGCTTTGGGCGGTTATGATCCGCACGCCGTTTTTGAGGAGCGGTTGGAGCGGCGCATTGCCGGGCAATTCAGCCGGGGTAGTGAGCGGGTCGCCCCCCCGGGAACGTCCGCCGGTTTTGCCAACGAGCGCGAAGCGCGTCGGGCGCGTCTGGAAGGCTTGCGGCGCGCAGGGTATACGACGGCGCTTGATCTTGAATTGAGTTTTGGCATTTACGGCCCTCAAGGGATTCTGGCGTTGAAGGTTGCGGGTGAACTTTTTGACATCCAGACGGGGCGCCTTCTGTGGCGCGATGAGGTTGCGTGGTATTCCGTTGATTTGTTTGCCGATATGCGCTGGCGCGATCCGATGCAACGCATGACGCCGAACATTACCGCGCCCCGTCTGTCAGTGGCGGATGACGCCGTGGGACAGTGGACGCGCGACAATGCCGCGCCGCTGCGCGCCGCCTTTGAACAGGCGACTGATGATATTGCGTCCGCCGTGGTCGCCGCTCTTGGCTTGGATGAAACGCCGGAAGGCTTGTACACGCTGGGCGCGCATCTGCTGTTGAACCGAAAATATGCGGCGGCCGCTGAAAAATTCACGCGCGCCCTTGAACTTGCGCCGGGCATGACTGAAGCGGTAAACGGGCTGGCTGTCGCGCTCGCGAAAAAAGGACAGGTGGACGCGGCCATCGCGTTGAATAAAGAGTTGGCGGAAGTCCAGCCGGATTTTATGCCGGGCCAGTACAATCTCGCATGGTGGCACGCCATGGAAAAGAAAAATCCGGAACAGGCGCGGCCGTATTATGAAAAAGCCGTGGCGCTGGGTGTTGCGCCAAACCGCCGCTTGGAACGCGCCATGAAGGAGAGACGCTGACGCGCCGCGCCATCACACAGCCCCGCAATAATGCCGTCTGCGGCGGCAGTTTGACGACAAACGCAGCCTCTGCCATAATAGTAAAAGAAGATACAACTAACCGGAAATATCATATTTTATGTTTCAGCAATGCCCTCAAAAGATTGCGGAGCGTTTCGGCGTTTCAGAGCGCATCGTTGTTTTTCCCGGCGATTGTCTTCAATTACTCGAAACGATACCCGACGATTCCATGCAGCTTGTCGTGACTTCGCCGCCCTACAATATCGGCAAAGAATATGAGCGCCGCCTGAAATTGGACGCTTATGTAGAGCAGCAGGCGCAGGTCATCCGGGAATGCGTTCGTTGTCTTTCGCCTCAAGGCAGCATTTGCTGGCAGGTGGGCAATTATGTGAAGGATGGAGCGATAATCCCGCTTGACGCCTTGTTATACCCAGTTTTTCACGAACTGGGTCTGCAAATGCGCAACAGGATAATATGGCGCTTTGAGCACGGATTACATTGCAGCAAGCGGTTTTCCGGTCGCTATGAAACCATTATGTGGTTTTCCAAATCCGAGAAATATAAATTCAATCTTGATCCTGTGCGCGTGCCGCAAAAGTACCCGGGTAAAAAATACTTCAAAGGGCCTAAAATCGGGCAATATTCCTGCAATCCTCTTGGCAAGAATCCCGGGGACCTGTGGACGTTTCCCAACGTAAAAAGCAACCACGTGGAAAAGACAACGCATCCCTGCCAATTTCCCGTGGAACTTGTGGAGCGACTTGTTCTTTCCATGACCGATGAGGATGAATGGGTGCTGGACCCCTTCTTGGGCGTTGGGACATCCATCATCGCTGCCATCCGACACAACCGTCGCGGCGCAGGCGCGGAAATTGTTCCAGAGTATGTCGCATTGGCGAGAGAACGAATTGAGCAGGAATTAGGCGGCACACTCAAAACCCGTCCCATGGACAGGCCGGTGTATGATCCGGCGGAAGCACGGGGAAAGTGCTCTATAGCCCAAAGGACATAAATGAGACATTCAAAAACGGGTTAAGGGAAAATGGTTGGGCGGAAAACCGCGTGAGCTACTGGGTAACAAAAGAAGAGCGGCTTATCCGAAAAACAATTGCGATGCCCCCTGATGAACAGAAGAAAGAAATCATTGCCGCAGGCGCCGGCTGGTGAAATGCGCGCGCTATTCCTCCTCCACGCCGGTCAGAAAATACAAATCGCCGTCCAGCAGCGCATAGACTGTTTTGCCGTCGTCAGAAACACAGGCATTTATTCTGTTCGCGTCTTTGAAACTGTAACGCCGTATGAGTTCGCCTGTGTTCACATTCCAGAGCGACCCGTCGCAAAAGCCGTTTTCATTGTACGCAATGGCGTAATTACCGTTGCGGCTCGGCGCGATTATGTTATTAATGGAACCGTATGAAGAACGTTTCTCCGGCAATTTCGGGTTGATGGTGCGTAAAAGACTTCCCGTGCGGGTGTTCCAGACGCGCAGAAGTTGACCCTCCGCAACGGTCACCAAACACCGGCCGTCGTCGCAAAATGCGCCCTCAAGTAACGGCAGGTAATGGAATCTATCGGTGAACGTTGACGCCAAATCTCGCGCAGCGTATTCCATCCACGTCAGGAAGTCCTGGTCTTTCTCTGCTTGACGATGTCGCGGCGCAAATTTCTGCCGTTCCTTCAAGGTATGAAGGCAGTCCCCGGTTTCCGCGTCAAAAAGCGTGGCTTGCCCCCGGGCGGCGGCGAGCAGCAATGCGCCGTCCGGGGAAAAACACAGCGAACCGAACCATGCGCCCCGCGGTTCCGCGTTGCATTGGACAAGTCGGTTGTCCGCCGCAAGATGCACGATGGTCAATGCCGGCCTGTTGTTGACGGCCACCCGTGTCCCGTCGCGGGAAAAGGCCGCGGGGGAATAAAACGAATCGGCGGGCAAAGACACGAGGACGCTGCCGGAATCCACATCCACAACCGTGACGGTTTTGTCGGCCCGCTCATATAGCGCGCGCCATTCCCCGGGTTTCATGTCTTTGGTGGAGACTGGGCTTACAGGCTGCACTACGACGGCGCGCCCGTCGGGAGAAAATGCGCGTCCCTCAAGCGGCATGGCAAGGAGCGCCTGCTGTTGCGTTGCGCAATATATCAGCGCCTGGTTTCTTGCCGTTTCGCTTTCAGATGGGCCATGATAGCGGTTTATCATGACTCTGGTCGCGTCATTATTGAGAAGGGCCTGCCCGGAACAACTTTCCATGTTGTACTCCGCAACAGTCTCCCGGGTGTCCAGATGCATGACCCGCCACGGACTCTTAAGGTCGCTATTGCAGGAGAGAAGATACGGCGGCATTAGATGCTTTACGCTGCCGGGCAGAAAACTGTCGCCTGTCAGGATTTTTCGGGGCCGCGCATTTTTCTCAAACGGCCACAGCCAGATGTTGCCGTCCAAGTCCCGCGAAAGCAACCATGCCTGCCCGAGATCGTCTTCGTAAAACGTAGGTTCAAAAACGTGCCCTTCGAGATGCAGTGTTACGACGGTCTCACCGGTATGCGCGTCAACCCCCCGCGCGGTTTTTCTTTCAAAATCCATAACGACGAACCGGCTGGTTTTGTCCATATAACCGAGACATAGTGTTGATGAATCATAATCCGCTTCCAAAATCAGATCGCCGGTATGCGCGTCGCGAAGTTGGTGTTTCCGTGTTGGTTCTTTTTCGTCGCCGTATAACGCCACCAAAAGCATCTCTCCGGATGAGGTGGTTTTTCTCAAAATGAGTTGCCCTTCCGATTCAATGGTGAATATGGGCGTGTTGTTCCCGATTCCGGGAACGCCGTGGTAAAAACGGTATCTTTGAATCTGGTTTTCGTCTTGCGGCGATGCTGGATTGTCCTCCTCCTTGTATGCCACATACACGTCGGCACGGTCTGGCGATGACACCACGCCCGTATAATTGTCGCTCTTTGGGAGTATATATCCCTGAGACTGTCCCGGAGGATAGAGAACGGTCTTGTTTTGGAAACGACACATAATCCAGTCGGTGCAACCGACAAAACAGGCGTATTCCAACCCGCCTGCATTGCGTTCTCGCAGTACAACCACCTCGCGCCCGGTCAGCTTGTCCAGCACCACGACCTCCTGTGAAGAATAAACGAGGCAAAGGCGCTTCCCGGTTTTTGTCTGCCAACGTTCCCCTTTTTTGTACAAAGGCCATTCCCACCGCCGGCGCCCCGTACTCAATTCAAACATGCGGAAATAGGTGTACGTCTCAAAAGAAAGCGTATCCAAATCCACATCCGCATTGATGTTTATGGGTCGCCCCATGAGTACGTCCGGGCGGCGCCGCGAAACATCAGGGGTTGCGCCGCAGATGACACAAAGGAAAACAACAACCGCGCATACGCCGGCCCTGCCCCGGGGCTTCGGCGTACTCTTCATGAGACATTCCTCCTGTGTCAACGGGCGCCGTCTTTGGCGCGACAAATGCCGCGTTCAGGATTCATCGCCGGGAACGGCGTCCCAGTTCCTCCACCCAGATGTTGCGGAATTGCACATGGTTGCCGTGCGCCTGCAGGCGTATGGGCGCCGGGTCCTTCACGGGCGGTACGGGCGGTTTCTTGCCGTCGTAGGATGTGCCATGCGGCATTTCATGGTCCTTCTGCACGGCCACGCCGTTGTGCAGCACGGTCATCCGCGCGTTTTCCAGCAAATTGCCCTTGCGATCAAAACGCGCCGCGCGGAATTCGATGTCGTAAGTCTGCCACTGAAGCGGGGGCAGGCACATATTCACATAGGGCGCGGAAATCTGATATATTGCGCCGCATTCGTTCCAGTAGCCCGGCAGCCCGTAACTGTCCAGTATCTGCACTTCATAAGCGTCCTGCAGAAACACGCCGCTGTTACCGCGGCCCTGCCCGCGCTCTTCCGGCAGATAAGGCGTGCGAAACTCGACATGCAACCGGCAATCACGAAACGTGCGTTGGGTGAAAATGTTGCCCACGTCAGGATTTGCCTGAAGCGTTCCGTTTTCGAGGATGTCCCACGACTTGCCGAAGGGGAACCGCTGCCATTCATCAAAACCGGAGCCGTCAAACAAAACAACTGCTTTGCGCGGCGGCTTGGCGCCCATGGTGGGCGACACCAGGGTAAAACGCTCCATGCGGAAGGTGCTGTTTTCAGCGTCCCGTTTGCCGCCGAAAAAATAATCGCCGGAAAGATCGCCCCAGAAATACCCGTCGTCAAAACGCAGGGCGCCTTCCTCAACTTTGGCGATAATGTTCAGTATGGGCGGCGTGCGCACATACAACTTGTGAGTCAGGTTGACTTGATATTCGTTGTTGCCCAGCGGAAAGACCTGCGCGACAATATCCGGTTTCTTTTCCTCGCCCACAATCCATTTGCCCGCCCAGTCGCCCAAGAAGGGATCGGGCGTCTCTGGATATGAAGCGGGGTTTGCGTCATCCGCGCCCGCCATGGTTCTTGTAAATATCATTAAGAATAATAAAGAGATGGTTGTCGTTGTCGAGGTTCTCATGAGAATTCCTTTTTCAGCTGTGTTTCGTGTGTATTGGCGTCTGTAATAACGCTCCCATGTCTCTATTGTATCCCCTTTTTGCGCGTGGTTCAATCAGACAAAACGCCCGAATTTTACGGGGCGCATGGTAATCCAGTATACTTGTGTCGTAACTTGACGCTGGAAGCGTGTCTCTTCTAAAAAACAAAACACGATGGCATAGCGCCCCGGCTTCCCCGGAGGAAGGAAAAAGCATGAGTGACAACACCAACAAGGATGAACAGCAGCCCAACTATGACATTCCGGCAATTATTTCAGAGTATGTGAGCGACTTATTGCCTGATGATGAGGAATGGGACGAAACAACGGAAGAGGAAATTGAAAACGAGGTTGCCTGGGCGTTTTTTATTTGTGTGACCGCATGGAATCACGCGGCATTGCCGGCTGATTGCGCCGCCATCTATCTCGCGCAGGCGGAAGAGGCCTTCTGCAGCGAGAACGGGTTGGACATGTGGAACGAGGCAAAAAGCGACGTGCTGAATATGGCGGCAAATATGGGCGAGCGTTATCCGACGTCCGATCACATTATTATTGACCATGAGCTGGAGAGCCTTGACGACGGCGCCATAGGGCTGGCGATAGACATCATTCCCATTGATGAGGCCATCGTCGCGTTGCGCGAGACAAATTAAGTCGTTGAGAAATGTTTTGTTGTTCCATTCAACATGTAATAATGAAGTTTTGTTTCAGTAAAATCGCATGAATTCGCGTCAGGAGAAGTGTATATGAAGCCGACCTATTTGCCTGATACGCAAATCGAGATTGCCAATGAAGTGGAACGGGGGAAGATCAGGCATGTGTTGTTTGATTTTGACGGCACCATCAGCCTGTTGCGAGAAGGGTGGCAGCGCATCATGGCGCCCGTGTGCGTGGAGATGATTTGCGGCGACACAGCGCCGACGCAGGCGATTATTGATGAAGTAAACGCCATGATTGACGAGACCACCGGCATACAGACCATCTTCCAGATGCAGCGACTGGAAGAGATGGCGCGCGCCCACGGTTTGGTGCCGGAAGACAAGGTGCTGACACCCGCCGAGTATAAGAAGATATACAACGATCGCCTCATGGAGCCGGTGCGCGCGCGTATTGCGCAGCTGGATTCGGGCGAGAAGACCATCGAGGATTTCACGGTGCGCGGCGCGTTGCGTTTTCTGGAGCTCATTGCCCGTCAGGATGTCGCCATGTACGTATTCAGCGGCACCGACCGCGACGATGTGAGAAATGAAGCGTCGCGGCTGGGCGTCGCCTCTTATTTCAAGGAAATTTGGGGCGCTTTGCCCAGTGTCGAGGAATATTCCAAAGAGAAGATCATCCGCGAGATTATCGCTGAACACCGGCTCGAAGGCCCGCAGGTGCTCGCCATAGGCGACGGTCCCGTGGAACTGCGCAACGTCAAGGATGCGGGCGGCATTGCGCTGGGAATCGCGTCAGATGAAGCGCGCGGCCACGGCTGGGATGCGTCCAAGCGGCTGCGGCTGCTCCGCGCCGGCGCGGACATCCTCGTGCCTGATTTCAGCGAAGCCGACGCGCTTATAAACTATCTTTTCCCCTGAGCCGGCCCGGAAATTTTCCGCCTAAACGGCAAAAACCGCCAACAACTGCGCGGAACGAAGCCGAAATCCGCCAGACGGATGGAAAGGAGAAACTCTTGAAAAGATGGTGGGCGATACTGGACTCGAACCAGTGGCCTCTGCCGTGTGAAGACAGCGCTCTAACCAGCTGAGCTAATCGCCCACGGGAAGCCGCATCATAGCATATACTGCGGAATGGCTTCAACTGCCTTTGACACAAGCGAACCAATGAGCCAGGCGCGGGTTTGTAATAAAATCGCCGGTGGTTTACAATTCTAACAGGTATTGGATTGGGAGTTGCGTAATTGCGCCGTCACGTCGCGCTTTGGGTACTCGCGCAGATTGGCGGCGCGGCAATGTATCGAGCAGCAACCGACAAAACAAGGGTACGCACATGACCTTTGAAGAAGAGTTCAACAATCCGGGCGCCGTCTATCGCGGCAAGCCTTTCTGGGCTTGGAACGGTGAATTGTCTCCCGAGGAAATCCGCCGGCAGGTGCGCATATTCAAACGGATGGGCATGGGCGGGGCCTTCCTCCATTCGCGGGTCGGCCTTGCCACGGAATATCTTGGGGACGGCTGGTTTGAGGCGATACGCGCCGCCGTGGACGAATGCTGCATGGAAGGCATGGAGGCGTGGCTCTACGATGAAGACTGCTGGCCCTCGGGTTATGCGGGCGGGCGTGTGACGAAGAATCCTGAGCACCGCATGCGTTTCCTGGTAATGGAAATCATCCCGGCAAAAAGGTTTACATACGAGGAAGAAGGGGAATATCCCGTTTATGAGGCTCATGTCGAGGGCGACAAGGCGACGAATGTGCGTTGGCTGCATGTTGGCGAAACGCCCACGGCAAGCCATGTTCTGGTATTTCACGAGGAAACCCAGCCCTGCACCAATTATTACAACGGTTACACCTATCTGGACACCCTTTCCGAAGAGGCCGTGGCGGCGTTTATCGAAGAAACCCATGAACGATACCGCCGGGAGATTGGCGACGCCTTTGGCGGGGTCGTGCCGGGCATATTCACGGATGAGCCCAACTTTTGCGCCTTCTACGGCGAACAAGTGCCGCAGGGGCGCAGGGGAATTCCCTACGGCTATGTGCCGTGGACAAGGAAACTGCCCGCCGCATTCGAGGACATGTTCAACTATTCCGTTCGCAACCATCTGCCCGAGTTGCTGTTGGAGGTGGACGGGGTGCAGGTTTCGCGCGCGAGATTGGATTTTCGCAATTGCCTGACCCATCTTTTTACCCGGAACTTTTTCAAACAGATTTACGATTGGTGTGAACGGCACAAGATGAAACTGACCGGACATGTGCTGCTCGAGGACCGCCTTCATTTGCAGGCATTGGTGGTGGGCGCGGCGATGCGTTCGTATGAATACATGCAGGTTCCGGGCATGGATTTGCTGACGCAATACGCTTACGACTACGACACGCCAAAACAGTGCCAGAGCGTTGCCAATCAAATGGGGCGTCCGTGGGTGTTGTCTGAAATGTATGGCTGCACGGGCTGGGACTTTGATTTTAAGGGGCACAAGGCGTTGGGCGACTGGCAGGCTGCTTTGGGCGTCAACCTTCGTTGTCATCATCTGTCCTGGTATACCATGAAAGGCGAGGCAAAACGCGATTACCCCGCGTCCATTTTTTTCCAGTCCGCATGGTGGGAGCATTACAAACACGTGGAGGATTACTATGCCCGCCTTCACGTGGTTCTCACACGAGGCCAGTGTGTGCAGGATATTCTGGTGGTGCATCCCATTGAATCTACGTTTGCGCGGTTCCGCCCGCGGCTGCTCGACCATGACGACCCGCAAAAATTCATGTTGTCGCCAACAACGGAAGACGTGCTTTTTTGCGACGAATCGCTTGTTACACTGCGTAATATACTGCTTGAGAATCATTTTGATTTTGCCTACGGCGACGAGGACATCATGGCGCGGCACGGCGATATCGCGACAGACGATCAAGGGGTATACCTTTCTGTCGGCGCGTGCAAGTACAAGACCGTCTTGATGCCGCCTATGGACACGCTCCGGCAAACTACTCTTGATTTGCTTATACGGTTTCGCAAACAGGGCGGTCTGATACTCTTTGCGGGGGATTATGCCGACCATGTTGACGGGATGCCTTCGGACGCGGCGGGCATCCTGGCCATGCAGTGTCCGAGAATATCATTTGAACGCAAGGAACTGTGTGATGCGCTTGAATCGTTTGCGCGGCGCGTCTCTATTAAAGACGATTCGGGGCAGGAGATTTCGGCGGCGCTTTATCAGCAGCGTCGCGATGGCGATGCGCATATCCTCTTTGTGTGCAATAC
>DSBB01000365.1 GCA_011046175.1 Candidatus Hydrogenedentota bacterium
CATCAGCTGTATGGGAACGGGCAACAAGCTTGACCCGACGCAATTCGTGGTTGCCGACATATACAAGACGCGAATATGTCCGCTGGCGAAGGTCATGCGTTACGAGTTGCGTAAACGCGGCGTTGCCGCCTTGAAGGTGGTGTATTCTGAAGAGTATCCTGTGAAGCCGATGGAGGCGGAGGCGCTGACGCACAAAGAGGCGTGCGTCTGCGGCGACGACAACCACCGCAGATGCGTTGAGAAACGGCAGATTCCGGCGAGCATATCCTTTGTGCCGCCTGTGGCGGGGTTCATTCTTGCCGGAGAAGCAATTAAAGATATGATGGCGGCGGCGAAATAAACGGCGTATTGCGCGCATGGGGAACAGGATTAACACCAAATTACATACCTTCAAAACGCGCGCCGGACTTCATGCCGTTTTGCTGTTCGCCTTGGCGGGAACGGCCTGGGGCGGCGACGCAATATTTTCCGGGCATGACGCCTTGTGCGCGCCGTTGCAAGTGAGCGGGGCCGCCGCCGCGCCCGACATGCGGCGGGAAGCGCGGAAGCGTTGGTTTGTGCTGGTGGGAATGATAAATGTTTACCCCCGCTTGGAACGGGAGCAGATGATCAAGGACATTCTCGATCCTGCCGTCCGCACACTGGCGCCGGGCTACCGCGGCACACGAACCTTTACGGAGATGCGTGACGAGAGGCTGCTTTGGACGCCGCAAATCGCGTTGGGCCGTGTGTTGTCGGAACGGTTTGCCCTGTCCGTGCATGGCGGCTACTCGGAAGGGCCGGTGCATACCAAAAAACGCAACGCCAGCATTTTTTTCGGCGCGCCGTTGTATTCCAACGTAAGAATCCGGCGTTACGCGACGTATGTCGGGCTCGACCTTGATTATTATCCCTTGGGCATGGTGGAACAAAAAGACTACGCGAACTGGCGCGCGCGGTTGCGCGGCGTAAAACCCACGCTCGGCGCGCGGCACACTTGGACATGGGCGGGCTTTGACGCAAAAATCCGTATCGGCGTCTGGCCGTTCAAGGAGATTGTAAAGGTAAAGCTGGACGACAAATGGACGCTGCCCAACATCACGTTGGTGGCGGGCGTGGACGTGCCGTTGAACAAACGCAGCGCCGTCATTCTGAATGTCGGTTATTCCTTCTTCTGGAAGGAAAAGAAAGATTTTGCCGGACCCGCCTTCACGCTCGGATGGCGATATATGTTTTAGACGGCATTTGAAAAGACCGAATTGTCGAATGCGTCAGACACGAACTTTTCAAGCCTGTTTGCGTTTGTCGGCGCGGGTCTTCGGGAAAAAGATGCGACGCCCCTCCGTTATCCTATATGATGAGTATGCTGAAGTGTATTCATAATCACCGATTGCCGCGCGTTTTGACGCACGCGACTTGTGGGGCGAAGCATGTTAATAAGGCGCGTCGGACGGCAAAGAGGAAACAGATTGGTGGCGGAATCTTATGTGTATGCATATCCGCGTCCCATGGTAACAGTGGATGCGGTGGTATTTTGCGGCGATGGCGCGAATCGCCGGGTGGCGCTGATTCGGCGGCGCAATGAGCCCTTCGCCGGGCGCTGGGCGTTGCCGGGCGGTTTTGTGGACATGGATGAATCGCTGGAGCATGCCGTTGCGCGTGAACTGGCTGAGGAGACCGGCTTGCGCGGTATTGCGCTGCGCCAGTTGCACGCGTTTGGCGACCCCGGACGGGACCCGCGCGGGCGCAACATCTGTGTGGCATACGTTGGCGAGACGGACACTGCCGCGCCGTTGCGCGCCGCGGACGATGCGGCGGAGGCGGCATGGCATCCCGTGGACGCTTTGCCGCCGCTGGCGTTTGATCACGGCAATATAGTGGCAATGGCCCTTGAACGCATTGAGGAGTAGTCGTATGATTGAGGTGAAACGTACAGACGCGCTTATCGTGGTGGACGTTCAAAATGATTTCTGTCTTGGCGGGACACTGGCCATCCCGGACGCCGATCTTGTGATTCGCCCCATCAACAGCATGCTCATGACCTTTGATCACCTTGTCTTTTCCAGAGACTGGCATCCGGGCGATCATTTTTGCTTCAGCGACTCGCCGGAATACAAGGATGGCAGCTGGCCGCGTCATTGTGTGCAGCATACGCCGGGCGCGGAGTTTCCCTCCGCATTGCGCGTGCCCGTGGACGCCGTCATAGTGGACAAGGCCACCGAACCCGACAAGGAGGCGTACAGCGCTTTTGACGGCACGGATTTGGCCGACAACCTGCGGGCGCGGGGCGTCACCCGGGTCTTTGTTGCGGGACTGGCGCTCGATTACTGCGTCAAGGAAACGGTGTTGGACGCTTTGCGCGAAGGGTTCGAGGTTGTGTTGGTCAAAGACGGCGCCCGCGCCGTGGCGCCGAACCAAACGGAGTCGGTATTGGAGGAATTGCGGCGCGCGGGCGCGCAGATCACAACGAGCGACAATGTCTCATGAGCGGGAACGGCAGCAACTGGTTCAATCGGGAAGGGTTGGCGCTGTTGACCGACTTCTATGAGCTGACCATGATGGCGGGGCATCTGAAGGATGGCCGCACGGAGCAGCGCGTCAGCTTTGATTATTTTTTTCGCGCCATGCCGTCGCACACGGGATTCGCCGTCGCCGCGGGGCTGGATTGCTTTCTGAGCTATCTCGAGTCATTGCGGTTTTCAGAAAGCGACCTCGCCTATCTGAAATCTCTTGGCGTGTTTGACGACGCGTTTCTCGCGTATTTGAAGGACTTCAGAACGCGCTGCGTCGTGCGCGCCGTGCCTGAAGGCACGTTTGTGTTTCCCGGGGAGCCTGTAATTCAGGTGGAGGGCCCCATTCTTGACGCACAATTGATTGAGACGGCGCTGTTGAACATGGTGAACCATCAAACGCTCATCGCGACGAAAGCGGCGCGGGTATGCCTTGCGGCGGAGAGCGACCCCGTTCTTGAATTCGGATTGCGACGCGCTCACGGTCCCGATGGCGGTTTGAGCGCGTCGCGGGCGTGCTATATCGGCGGCTGCGCCTCCACGTCAAACGTGCTGGCGGGGAAAGTGTACGGCATACCGGTGGCGGGCACCCATGCCCACAGCTGGGTTATGGGTTTCCCGTCCGAACTCGAGGCTTTTCGCGCGTTTGCGCGCCTGTATCCGGAGCACTGCGTGTTGCTTGTGGACACCTATGATCCGGTGAAAAGCGGGATTCCGAACGCCATCAAGGTTTTTTGCGAGATGCGCGCTCAGGGCCTGCAGGCGCGCCCGGCGGTGCGTCTTGATTCGGGCGATCTTGCCAAGCTCAGCAAGATATGTTACGCCATGATGCGCGACGCCGGGCTTGACGATCCGTTGATTGTCGCTTCCAACGATTTGAACGAAGATTTGATTGCTGATTTGAAACGGCAGGGCGCGCGCATCAACGCATGGGGCGTGGGAACGCAGCTGATTACCGCTTACGACGCGCCCGCGTTGCCCGGCGTATACAAACTTGTTGCCATTGAAACGGCAAAGGGCTGGCAATCGCGCATGAAGGTTACCTCGAACATAGAGAAGGCGACCGATCCGGGACGCAAGCATCTGGTGCGGTATTATGACGCGGACGGCCATCCGCTGGGCGACATGCTTTATCTTGAAGGCGAGCCGTGGCAGCAATCAGGCGTTGTCGAGGGGCGTTCCCGCAAGAATCCTCATTCGGAGCGACGTCTGGAAAACGCGGCGACGGCCAAGCCGCTTCTGGAAACGGTTTTCAAAAATGGACGCCGCGTCTTGCCCCAACGCGATCTTGCCGCCATCCGCGACGCGGCGCTTGAACAGCGCAACCGGTTCCCGGAAGAATATAAGCGGCTTAGAAATCCGGAGATTTTCCGGGTCTTGCTTTCCACACGGCTCGGCGAAATGAAGGATGCCATGCTGATGAACCCGGAATCGGCGGAATAGTGAAGGACGCCTCCCGGCGGCGTCACTTTACGAGACTGAAAACAGGATACTATTTGGAGAATCAGCCATCATGCGACTGGTAAAGGTAGGCGTAGCGGCGGTGTCCGTGAAAGTAGGCGATTTCGCGGGGAACATGACTCGCCTTGTCGAAATCATTGAAGCGGCGAAAAAAGACAAGACGCATTTGCTGGTAACGCCCGAGCTGTGTATTCCCGGCTATAGTCTTGAAGACCGCGTCTTTTGGCCGGACATCACGCGCCAGAGTTGGGCGGCGCTTGCGGAAATAGCCGCCTGCTGCGACAATATCGCCGTGTTTTTGGGGCTGCCGGTGATAGACAACGGCATGATATTCAACGCCGCAGCGCTGGTGAGCGACAAGATTATTCACGGGCTGGTGTTGAAAAAATATCTGCCCGCGTACAGCATTTTCTATGAAGGGCGCAGCTGGACGGCGTGGCCGGGCGGCGTAACCGAGATCAACGGCGTGCCCGCGGGCGAGCTGGTGTTTCAACTGCCTTTTGGCGCGGTTACCGCCGAAATATGCGAGGATCTGTGGAGCGCCGCGTCACCCGCCCGCGAACGGGTTCAACTGGGCGCGGAGATAGTCTGCAACCCAAGCGCGTCGCCTTTCACGCCGCATAAAAACGAGGAGCGCAAACGCTTGATCATGGGCGCGGCGTCAAGCTTGAAGGCGGTGTACGCGTACGCGAATCTGCTGGGCTGCGACAACAGCCGGCTCGTATTCGAAGGCGGCGGGCTTATCGCCACCCCCGAGGGACTGGTGTGCGAGGGGCATACGCTGTCCAAGCAATACTGGACGCTTGCGGCGGCAACGGTGGATTTGGGTGAAATAGCGCGGATGCGCATGGAAAACACCACCTGGTGGCAGGACACCGCGATTCAGGGCGCCGCACAGCGCGTCAAGATTGTCGCCGTGGACAAGCCGTCGTACAAGTCCGCGCCGATGCGGGACTACGCGGCGCAACAGCCTCGGAACCACTATCTCCGCCAGGAAGCGCAAAACAAGCGGGACGGCGCGTCCGCGCTTGATGACCTGTTTGCCGCGCTGTCTCTTGGATTGCGCGATTATTTTGAAAAGGTGGGCTCCTTTGAGCGGTTCCTTATTGCCTTGTCCGGCGGACGCGACAGCGCATTGTGTCTGCTGATTGCGGTACGGGCCGCAAAGATGTTGAAAGAAGGCCGCGACGCGAAGCAATACGCAAAACGCATCAATACCATTTACCTGCCCAACGCGTCCCTGAGCAGCAAAGCCACCCAAAGCGCGGCCCGCGCGCTGGCCGACGAGCTGGGGGTGCCGTTCCAAGTGGCGTCCATCCATGAAGAAGCGGAAATGGCGCTGGCCAAAGCGGCGGAAATCGTCGGGGGCATGGATAACGTGGCGCCCATGGCGAAGCAGAACCTTCAGGCGCGCGTGCGCGGGGCGATGATGCTCAACTGGGCGAACAGCGTGGGCGGCCTGCTGCTGGTAACCTCGAATTTGAGCGAGGCGGCCGTGGGATACAGCACCACGGGCGGCGATAATCAAGGCGGGTACTCGCCCATCGCAAACGTGCCGAAAACCGTGGTGTCGCAACTGCTCGCGCATATTGCGCAACGCGACAATATCAAAGCGCTGAAAAAAATCATGGAGATACCGCCCAGCGCGGAGCTTGCCCCGAACCAATTGGACGAAACCGATCTTATGCCATACGCGGTGCTGGACGATTTGTTGTATATGTACGCACGCAAGCGGCTGTCCCTTGCCAACTGCTGGCGCATGGCCTGCCTGCGTTTTCCCGATTATGACCGGGAGCAGCTGCGCCGTTGGACGGCCGATTTTGCGAGGCGCTTTTCCGCAAGCCAGTGGAAACGCGACCAGCATCCCGTTGCCATGAAGGTGATGGAACTCGATCTTGATCCGAAAACCGGTTTCCGGTTCCCCGTCACACAGAGCATTCAATACGAACTGGATGAATTGAGCAGGGCAAAATTTGAGGAATAAGACCGCCCGGGGACACAACGTTTAACGGTGTCGTATTATCGTTGAGGGGGCGTTAGGGGCGGATGCGTCCGATTTGTTCGGGCGAATGCGCCGGCGCCGCAACGGATACGTCGTTATAATTGCGGGCAACGCCCGCGTTCGATAACACAGCGGCATTCCATGTAGAATGAGACACAGGGCATAAGGCCGCGCTATCCGGACGTTATACTTAAGCATGAAAACAAAAGGAGCGTATCGCCAATGACAAACGTTTATCTTTTCCATAAAAAACAACATCGAATTGCGAGGGTGTTTGCGCTTTGCGTATTGTTTGGGCAGGCCGCCTTGGCCGGATACACCCCTATCGGCGGCCCGTACCCGGATGATCCGTTGCAGGCGCATATTTACCGTTTGGACAATGGGCTGGAGGTCTATCTCTCCGTTAACCGCGACACGCCCCGCTTTTACGCTGAAATAGCGGTGCGCGCGGGCAGCAAACACGATCCCCCGGAGACCACCGGCCTCGCTCATTACATGGAACATCTGCTGTTCAAAGGTTCGACGCGGCTCGGCACGCTTGATTACACCCGGGAAAAACCGCTGCTTGACCGGATCGCCGCCTTGTATGAGCGACATTTTGAGGAAACGGACCCTGAGAAACGACGCGCCATTTATGAGGAGATCACCCGCGCGTCAACGGAGGCGGCGGTCTACGCGGCGCCCAACGAGCTTGACCGGGTTTACCGCGCCATGGGCGGACGCGGCTTGAACGCCCATACATGGCATGAAGAGGTGGTGTACAAAATAGATCTGCCCATCAACTGCCTTGAACACTGGGCGGTGATTGAATCCGACCGCTTTGCGCGGCCCGTGTTCCGGCTTTTTCAAACCGAACTGGAGACGGTGTACGAGGAGATGAATCGCGCGCTGGATAATAAAGACCGCATTATCCAATATGCCGTCAACGCGGCGTTGTTCAAGAAGCATCCCTACGGCCAGCAGCCCACGCTGGGGCATGTGGAGCATCTGAAGAATCCGTCCATTAAACGGCTTCTCGATTTTTACGACAAGTGGTATGGCGCGAACAATATGGCTATTTTTATTTCCGGCGATATTGATCTGGAAAAGACGATGGAAATTATAGACCGCCATTTTTCGGCGTGGTCGCCCGTGGAACTGCCGGAACCGCCGGAATGGGAGGAAGACCCGCTGAACGGGCGCGAAGAAGTGCGCGTGCGTTATGAAGCGGAACCGTTTGTGCTGCTCGCTTTCCGCACCGCGCCCAGGGGCCATCCCGACGCGGAGCCGCTCGCCATGCTCGACATGATCCTCAGCAATTCCGTGGCGGGGCTGATAGACCTTAATCTGAACCAGCGGCAGCGCGCGCGCGATGCGGGCTCGTTTCCCATGATGATGAATGACTACGGCGCGCAGTACCTTTACGGCGTGCCCAAGGACGGTCAGACCCTGGAAGAGGTGGAAGCGCTGCTGCTTGAACAGTTGGCGCTGATACGAAACGGCGAGTTTGCGGACTGGCTGATACCCGCCATCATCAACGAATACAGGAAGCGGGAGAAGACCGCCCTCGAGTCCGACGCCAACCGCGCAAGTATGATGCGCCGCGCATGGATCGGCTTTGAGCCTTGGGAACGGGCGCACCGCGTTATCGAACGCATGGCGACGGTGACCCGAGATGATGTTATCCGCGTCGCCAACGCGTATTTTGGCGGCAGCTACATCGCAGGTCTTCGCGAGGACGCGCCGCATGATCCGCCAAAGGTTGAAAAACCGCCGCTGCCGGACATCACCATTGATCCCACGCTCCAGTCGGTGTTTGCAGAAGAAGTACTCGCCATGCCGATGGAACCAATTGAGCCTGTGTTTCTCGAGGCGGGGGAACATTATCAACGGCGCGAAGAAGACGACGGCGCTGTGTTTTACCACGCGGACAACCCGCTGAATGACGTATTCGGCTTGTCCATCGTGGTGGATTTCGGCGTCCGCCAAGACAATCGGATGGCCATTGCGGCGAGGCTGTTCCAGCGCACGGGAACGGAACGCCTGAGCGCCGAAGAACTGAAGATTGCGTGGTACAGACTCGGCACGGATTTTTCCATCAATGTCTCAGATAATGAGACGTCGCTGTCTTTGAGCGGGTTGGACAGCGAGTTTGACGCTTCTGTGTCGTTGCTGATGGAAATGCTCACGCAGCCGAAAACGGATGACGCGACGCTCGAAGAGTTGAAAAACATCATTCTGGCGCAGCGGGCGGACGCCCGCAAAGACCCGCAGCAAATTTCGTCGGCGCTGGTTGAATACAACCGCAGCGGCGCGGCGTCGGCCTATTTGACCATGCTGCCTTCGCCGGCGGTGCGCGCCTTGACCGCCGGGGAGCTGCAGGAACTGTTGCGCAGGGCGTTCAGCCATCCGTGGCGTGTATTGTACACGGGGACCCTGCCTTTGGACGCTGTTGCGGAAACCGCGAAAGAATACCATATTGCCGAAGAAACGTTGACGCCGCCGCCCTATTATGCGCAGCCCGTGCGGCGGGTCGAATCGAATGAAATTTATTTTCTGAATCGTGAAATGGCGCAGACGCATATACGCCTTGAATTTGGAAGCGTGCCCTATAGTCCTGAAATCAGCGCGGCGGCGCAGTTGTACAACATGTACTTTGCGGGCGGCATGGCGGGCATAGTCTTTCAGGAATTGCGCGAGAAACGGGCGCTTGCCTATGTAGTGGGCGCGCGTTATGTGCCCGGGGCGCGTCGCGCCGACGCCAACATCATGCTGGGCGTGATCCAGACCCAGGCGGACAAGACCATCGAAGCGGTGGCCGCATTCAGCGATCTCATGGACAACCTGCCTTTGTCGGCGGAGCGATACGCCTTTGCCCGCAACGCGACGCTGAACGATTATCGCGCCAACCGCGTCGGTTTCCGCGCCGTGCCCGGCGTCATTCTCGACTGGGACAGGCGGGGGCTTGAACCTGATCCGCGGCGGCGCTGGTATAAAGAAATTATGGGGGCGGAAGACATGTCGTTTCTCGCGGATTTTCACCAGAACTATATCGCGGACAATGCGAAATTGGTCTCGATTGTGGGCGAAGAGGCGCGCGTTGACATGGCGGCGCTTGAAACGCTTGGCAGCGTGAGGACAATTACCGTGGACGAGGTGTTTGTGGAATGAGCCTGCGCCGGAAAAGTCATCTGAGCAAAGCGGACAAAGGGTTGCAGGAATCTGTGCGTTTGCGCGATCCATTGCGGCGCATGCGGCGGGAACGCCGGATCGCGTTGTTGTTTTTCAACGGGCTGCTTGCGGCGGCCGCGCTGATGCAACTGATTGGCCGGGGCGCTTTTTGGACGGATATGGCTACGGACGCCCCCGCCGTTTCGACGGCGCTCATGGAATCGGCAAGTGAAAACGATTGAACAGACTCAAAAGCGCGCGCCGGGGCTTTCCGGCTTCACATTGGAGCGTTTTGCGGGGCTTGGCATTCAGCTGTTTGCTTTCGCGTGGCCGTTGGGCGCGTATCAGCGCGTTGCCGGCCCGGTGCATCTGCATCACATCGCGCTTGTCCCGATTTTCCTGTGCGCGTTGGCCGATTTCAAACGCAACAAACGCCTGCGGACGCCTTTCGAGTTATGGTGGCCGTGTGTTGTCATTGCGGTTTTGGCGATGCTGCTGCACGCGGGCGGACACGCCGCGCCGCCGTGGCGCGTTGCGGGACTGTGCGCGCTGTTTGTCGCGGTTACTCACGTGGCCCGCAACAGGCGCGCGATCCTGCGGGCGTTGCAATTCTCCTGCATCAGCGGCTGCGCCGTTGTGATAATGTCGCTGTTGGCGCAGTTCAATGCGCTTTTTCCCACGGCGTACAGCGTCGGAACCGGACATGTGATGGCGGGGCCTTACTCCGTGCGCGAAGGCGTTCTGTCCGTTGTATTCCTGCTGCTGCTCACGCCTGCGCTGTGGGCCGCGGCGCGAAGACGTGAATTCGCGCCGTGCCGTTTTGCCGTGGCCGGCTGGGTCGTGCTGCCGGTGGGCGCGCTGTTGTATGGTTGCCTTTCGCCGCGCCCTGAACTCGAGGCGCTGCGACCGGCGCACATCCCTTTTCTTTTGCCCGGCGTGTTTGCCGTGACCGTATTCCTCTGGGCGGTCGCCCGAATCGCCGCCAAGCTCTGGGTGGCGCGCCAATTTTTGGGCCCGGGCGTTTACGCATGGCTTGTGGCGGCGCTGGCAGCGGGCGTAGTTGTGGCGGTATGGTGCGCCCCGATGCCGACGGCGGGGTTCATCTTCCTTCTCGCTATTGTTGCGGGATACGGACAACCGCGAGTCGCGGCGGGAACCAGCGCTCGATTCGTGCCGATTATGATCGCGCTGGTGGCGTCGCTGGCGACGGTGAATATCATGCTGACACTGCCGGGGGACCCGCGCAACTACGAGCGCTTCGCAAGGGCCGCGCTGGCAACGGGAACTACGGACGAGGCCCGTGAACGCCTTGGGTTTGTCAAGAAACTCGCGCCGACGGAAACCCGCGCTGACTATTATATCGCCAGAATCCATCTTGCCGAAGGCAATCTGGCGGCGGCCGCAAAGGTTTTTGCCCGTTCCCTGCGCGACACCCATACACGATTGCTGCCGCCGCCCGACGCCGCGTTGATCGCAGAATTTCTTGATGAAATGCGGGAGAAGTCGTCCGCCCTGCCTGAACAAGCGCGCGGGCTGGCGTATGAAAAGGCGCTTATCGCAGCGGGGCGCGAACAGCATGCGCTGTCGCTCCTCGAATTGCGCGGCGAATCCTCCCCACTCTCTCAGGTTCCGGGTAATTCAGACGACACAGAACGCGCACTGTCCCGCCCGCCGGCGGCAGCGCTGGCGGCGCTGCTCGAAACCCCGTCGCTTGCGGATGCGCTGACCCTCTGGAACGCGAGATTGCTTGCCGCCATCATCGAGTCCGCAGGACCTCACAGCAAGGTCGCGTCCGTCCCCGAAGGGTTTCCGGAAAGCATGCTGCCGTTGGTAGTCATGGCAAGGGTCGGCGCCGGCGCCGACGAAATCCTGATGTTCAGTCCGGCGGGACAAGCCGGCGGTATACGCTGTCCCGACGCGCCCCTCAGGCGGACGCCGCCGGCGGATGCTGGAATGATGTTGGGCGAGCCGGAATGGCGCGAATGGCGCCGCAACGCTGAAGGCGTGTGGACGCTTGCTTTCGGTATAATTGGGGAAGTGCATATACTTGGCGCTCCCGAAGTGTTTTTCGGCTCCTATCCATCGCCGATACAAATGCGTTTGGAAGAAACATGGCGCATAAGGGTATTTATGCCCGGACAGGAAGAACCATGAGCCGCGCGCAATCAGACGACGCGCTGCTGACACAGATGGCGCGAACCATCACGCGGCACAAATTGTTTGCGGCCGGGGAACGGGTACTGGCCGCGGTGTCGGGCGGCGTGGACTCCATGGTCATGCTGCACGCGCTCCGCAAACTGGGATGCCCGGTCGAGGCCGCGCATTTTGATCATCAGACGCGCCACGGCGCAAGCGCCGAAGACGCCGCCTTTGTGCGGGAGACGTGCCGCCGGCTGGGCATTCCCTGCCATGAGGGCAGCGAATCAGTGGAAGCGGACGCGGCGGGACGCTCCTTTGAGGCGTATGCGCGCGAGCGGCGTTATGCGTTCCTGTTATCGGCGGCGAAACAAGCCGCCTGCGCCGTCATTGCCACCGCGCACCAGGAAGACGATCAGGCGGAGACCGTGTTGATGGGCGCGCTGGGCATGACGAGCGGCGTGGGCGCAACCGGTATCGCGCCCTGCGTAGAGCGGGACGGCATACGCATTGTGCGGCCCATGCTGGACTGCGCCCGCGCCGACATGGAGGCGTGGGCGCGAAGGAACGGCGTTGCATGGCGCGACGACCATACGAACAGGGAGCCGCACTGCACGCGCAATCGCGTGCGCATGGAATTGCTGCCGCTGCTTGAAACGCACAATCCCCGCGCGCGTCATGCGCTTGCGCGGCTGGCGGACATATCGCGCGCCGACAGCGAATATCTCGACGGCGTCGCCGCCGCGTCACTGGATAAATGCGTTGCTGAACAAGGCGCGTTTGTCGTTTTCGACAGACATCTTTTCCGGAACTTCCACAAAGCCATACAACGGCGCATGGTGAAACTGCTGGCCCGGCGCATGGGAACCGAAATCGCATATGAGCGGGTTGTGGCCGCGACGCAGTTCATCGCTGAGGCGGAAACGGGCAGGCGATTCGACTGCGGCGGCGGCACAACCCTTTATATTACCGGAGAAGAGGCGCAGATTCATCCTCGGGGAAGCGGCCCGCAAGAGGAACCGCCGGCGCCCGCGCCGCTGAACGTGCCCGGAGAAACCCGTGTTTCCGGCTATGTTTTTCGAACGCGAATGCTGCGGCGCAATGCGTTGCCCGAGCGCGAAATCCGGGACTTGTGCGCGCCGGGACGGCAATACTTCGACGCAGACAAACTGCCGGGAAGATTGCACCTACGCGCCCGAAAACCCGGCGACCGCATGACCCCCTTCGGCATGAAACAAAGCCGCAAATTACAGGACATCATGGTTGATTGCCGCATACCCGCGCACCTGCGGGAAGCGGTTCCGATCCTGTTGCACGAACAGGAAATCCTGTGGCTGCCCGGCTACCGGCGCAGCGACAGCGCGCCCGTTGACGACACCACAACCACCGTGTTGGAAATAGCGTTTCATCGGCCAACCCGCAGCGCAAACAGGGGAAAACACGCCGAATAGGCGCGCCGCCCGCCCGCAAAAATCAGCGGGGCGCACAGGTCACCTTTTGCCGGTCAACACCTTTGCCTCAACTATCGAATAGGGCGGCAGGCCGGCGTCGCCGCGGCGTTGCGCATGGCCGGTCATGTTCAACCACAACAACCGCTGCGGCGCGGTTACGGTGACAAAGACATTGTCTTCGCATCCGTCCATGCGCGCCATATTGCGGGTGGCCTTCGAGAGTTCCGGCGCCCGGGCGATGGATTCCGTGATGAAACGACGGTACGCCGGAGAGTCAACCGCGCCGGCGAAGCGCAACACCCGGCCTTCGCCGAGGTCGGCGCCATTGCCGCGGAACGCGTCATTGAAAGCGGTGTCGCCCTCGACGGTGCGCAACGCGCCAAGGCTGTCCGCCATGATAAGCAGGCCGCCCTGCCGCACCCAGCCGAGAATGCGCTCCCAAGTCTCATGTTCGGCGGTGTCGCCCCAGAGCAGCAACAGCGCCTTGAACCTTTCAAGGCCGCCGTCGGCAATCTGGTTGTCGCTGCAATAGGCAAAATCAAAATGGTCGCGCAACGGCTGGACGTGTTGAAGAAAATCATTGCCGTTTAGCACGATATGGGTCTCCGGATAATAGGCGGCAACTTCAACAATAGGCCGACTGCGTCGGAATTTGTGCGCCCAGCGCAGGAAGTTGTTCCGCGATTTTTCTCCGCCGAAGATGTTGGGGTAGTAGTAATGCAGCCCGAGCGCCGCGGACGCCGTGGCGTTGTAGATGCGGGCAATCACGCCGTTTTCATCCACCATGCCCGCGGGCTCGAAACTGTAGTACGCGCCGTATTGTTGTCCCGCGGAGGCGACCCATCGCGTCAATGAGAAATTTGCGCGGTAATCGCTTCCTTCGTTTGTGATGCGCACCCCAGCCCCGCACGCCGCCGCAATCTTGCACTGCTCGCCAAAATCCGCGCCATGCTCGACCGGCGCATGGCCGCCCGTGCATATTTCAATGCGCCCAGGGAAATGCGCGCGCGCCGTTTCCACCCAGAACTTGGCGTACTCGTTCATGGCGCCGATATACCATGCGCTGAAATCCAGCCATGCGCGGTCGTTGGGCGCCTCTGCCCGTTGGAAGGGTTCTATGATGTCGAATCCTTCAAAAGCCGTGTTCCATGCACCGTTCAGCCCCGCTATCCGTTCGTATTTTTCCGCCAGAAACCGGCGGAAATCTGCGCGGGCGTAGGGATCGCCCGCCCACAATCCGGCGTGGGTGTGATATTCGCCGTGGGTGTTTGCCGTCCAATCGTTGCCGGTGGCGACATAGATGGCTTCTCCGTAGTTGCCCGTAATGCCGAGCAGAATGGATTCAATGATGTCCGCATCGCGGTAGCGTTCACAAAACGCCCGGATAAAATTTGCCACATGGCCGCGCAACACGGGATTCCACAGCGATTCCACGTCGGACTCCTCGCCGTGCTCGAGGCAGACATATCCCTGGGAGCCCGGCTGCTTGTAATACCATTCCGGCAGGCTGTAGGCGGGACCAATGATGAGAAAGGGAACCCACTTGACGCCCACCTCCCGGTACACCTCCACGTAGGCGTCATACAGGGACCAGTCGTAGCGCCCCGGTTCCGGTTCGCAAAGATTCCATCGCACGTAGGCTTCATGACTTGTAAGCCCCATCGCTCTTAACGGCGGCAGCGCGTTTCGCAACGCCCGCAGTTGTCCGGCCAACGCCTTTTCACCGTCAATATCAAAACCGCCGATGATGAAGTGGCGGTCCGCGCCGATGCGGGTCTTGGAAAGCAGCCGCGCCGGGGTTGCGTCGTCAAGCCGTTCCAATCCCGAAGGGCGCGACGCATGGAGCGCCACGTTATGAACAACCAGATCGCCGCCGCCGATTCGAAAACTCGCGCCCAGGTTTTGGCGTCCCGCGAAACGGGGCTGTTCCAGCAAAAACACCACCCGCTTCCAAATGCGTTTGCCGAACCGCGCGCCGCCCCACTGTTCTTCTGCGGGACGGTACTTGTCTCCGAGTTCATCGCCCGCGTTGCTGTCATACTCCAGCGTCAGGGGCACGCCGGGCTTGTTGTCGTAATACGTCACTTCCACATAAACCGGCGCGTCGGACGCGGCGCGCGCCGTTCCCGCAACGCCAAAATACATGAACAGCGAAGGGGGCTGTTGATTTGCCTTGCTTGCCACGCAGGCGCGCCGTCCCCGGTGCGTTTCCACTACAACGCCATCCGCGCCGGACAACAGCGTTACAGCCGTTGTCCCGCCGCCTGCTTGATATTGGGCCACGGTTTCGCCGGAGGCCGCAACGGCATACCCGAGCGTCAAAAACAGGATTATCGCGGTACGTGTTTTCATCGCTTTATCCTTGTATCGCCAATGACGGCGCCCTTGCATTCTCCGGCTTGTGCCGGTATCTCAAAGCCTTGGAATGGGCATCAACAAAGATTCGCGCGGCGTGTTATTCGCTTTCAAGCGCAAGGAGCGCCGCGCCGTACGCCCCGACGGTCTGCGGATCGTCCGGTGTGCGTATGGGCGCGCCAAGGAGCGCCTCCATCGCTTTGACCACGCCTTCGTTGCGCGCCACGCCGCCGGTCATGATGGTGGGCGGCGCGAGCCGCGCGCGGGACGCCAGTCCGTACACCCGTGACGCGATGGCGTTGCACAATCCCGCGATGATGTCGTCTATGTTCTGGTTGCGGGCGAGATGAGAAATGACTTCGCTCTCGGCGAACACGGTGCAGGTGGAGGATATGGTCACGGGCGCCGCCGCGTGCATGGCCCGCCCGCCGAATTCGTCCAGTTCAATCTCGAGAAGTCTCGCCATTACCTCGAGGAAACGGCCCGTGCCCGCCGCGCATTTGTCGTTCATCTCGAAACGGAGCACGCGCCCGCGTTCATCGAGCGCAATGGCTTTCGAGTCCTGCCCGCCAATGTCCACCACGGAACGCGCCTCGGGAAACAGCGCCCGCGCGCCCCGGGCGTGACAGGTGATTTCGGTAACGGAACGGCTGCGCGCCGCCACGCGCTCACGCCCGTAACCTGTGGCTATCACAGCGGCGCATGCGTCGGGCGACACCCCCGCCTTGTCCGACGCAAGCGAAAGACAGCGTTGCGCCGCATCCGTTAGATTGCCGCCGCTGGCGATGACGGACGCCGCAAGGACCGCGCCGGTTGCGTCCAGCAGCACGGCCTTGGCAGTGGCGCTGCCCACATCCACGCCCGCATAGATCGGCGCGTCGCTCATGCGCCCTCGCTTTCGCGCAGCATTTCGACAAAAGCCTCGACGCGCGTGCGCAGCTGCTCCGGCGGTTCCCGGTGTTGTTCCACCGACAGGGACAACGCGGGAATACCCGCGTCGTCAAGCGCTTTTTTCACGGGCACATAATCAAACGCCATGGGGTCGCAGAAATTGGTAAGCAGGAAGATGACGCCGTCCGCCTTGTCGCGGCGCGCCGCCTCGACCAGCGCGTGGCCGGGATGCCTGCCGTCGCGGTGAAACGCCGGGCAGGGGATGCGCTCGAGGTAGGCGCGCGCCAGCGCCTCGATGGGCGTGTCGCCGTCCGGGTCGCCGTGGGCAAAGGAACGCGAACCCACGCACAGGTCGTCGCCCACCACGGCGCAACCCGCCGCTTCCATCAATTCGATGAAGCCGACATGGCGGCACATGCTGCCCGCCACAAACACGCGCGGCCAGGAGACGCCCCCCGGTTCCGCGGCGGTGTTCAAGGCGCTGAGAACCGCGCGCGCCAACGGCAAATGCTCCGCGCGATCCATGAGAAACGCCGCCACCGAAATAGTCATCATCTGCGCGCCGGAAAGCAGCCCCGGCTTCGCCGCCCGCAGCGCGTACAAGTCCTGCATGGTCTTGCGATGATCGCCATACAGGCGTATGGCTTCCGTAAGTTTCTCGTCGCTGATGGGGCCCGTCTTCGCTTCCAGTTTTTTCTTGAGGCGCTCCAGTTCCGCCATGCAATAGCGCAACGACGCCTCGCCATCCGTGCGCGTGGGCATGGACGCGATGAGCGTGTCCGTGTCGGGCGTGTGGGCGCGCCATAAATCCGCCACATTCTGCATGGTGTCGCATGTGTGGGAGAACATGACCAGATCAAGGAACGGCCACTCCTGTTCCAACGCGCTGTCCAGCACGCTCCGCGCAAAACTGCACGAAAACGCCTGCAACAGTTCGTCGGCCCGGCGCGTGTCGCCTTCCCGTCCCAGGATGCGTATGGGCAGGTAACCCGCCGCGTACAACAATTCCTGGGGCGCGTACGAGCACATGCATCCGGCCACCTTGCGCCCAGCCGCCGCCGCGTCTCGCGCGTATCCGTAATAATCCGAAGCGACCTTTTCAAAGGGCGCCATCAAGGCTGTCATATCCATCAAAACTCCCTTCATGCTTGCAAAAGAAAATCAACCGCGCGCGCGTCCTGATATGCCGCGCTTGATAAGGGTACCCAATTGGCGTGAAAAAAACAAGTGCGGCGCAACAGGCCGGACGGCGCCAAAGCGCGGGGAACTAATTAAAAGAGCGGCGCATCCGATTTCTTCAGGGACAGGCCCGTTGCGTTTTCGACGGTCACCGTGTAATCTGCCGGCGCGTCCCAGTACACGTTCACCACGTCGTCACTGCTGCGCCACTGCACGGTCACCACCGCGTCGCCCACGGGTATGCCGCCCGCGCACCAGGACAGGTCAATGTCCGGCAGCCGGATATGCAGGATTTTGTTCAACGGATCAAGCCGGTACACGCCGAGTATATCCCGGTACAGACTCACAACGATGTGCGAGGCAAAGCCGTGGTTTAAGCTTGCGTGGTCCTGAACGTTTTCCCAAAGCGTGCCGGTGCGTTCGACCATGTACATGAGATAGTCCTGACATTCATGAAGCAGTTGGCCGGAACGGCCCGCGCGCGGGTCCGTGCCCGACGAATGCCCCGTTCACATAAAGGCGATACAAGGTGGACGCGGCAACACGCACCGCCATTGGTTCCGTCGCAGGCGTCTCGACAACTGCGCGGAATCCGGCGAACACGTTCATTTCGGTTTCCCGGCCTTCCAGCCACACCGGCCGGGCCGCAACAAATTCAACCGCCGGAACCGCAAAAAAACTCGCGCCGGCCAATGTCGCAAAAGAAGCAAATAGAAACATACAAATCCTTCCAAAAGTTGCGCCGCATTGTCATAGTCTATTTTGTGCCCGACAGACACTTCAAGTTGTTGCAGGCGTTGGATATCGCTGCGAAAAAAAGGGCGTGTTACACCTCCAGCATGGCGCCGCGCTCGAGGACGATACGGCGCGCCTCGTCGGGATTGATGTCGCGCGGGGCGCAGTTGTTTGCCGCTGCCATTGCGGCGGTAATTCCCGCTGCCTGTCCCATCATGCAGCAGGTGGTGCTCACCCTCGCCGAGGACAGGGCCAGCTGATCGCCGGAAAAACAGCGTCCCGCCATAAGCAGGTTATTGCCGCTTTTGGCGATGAGACATCGCAGAGGAATCTGGTAGGGCGGCACTTCGAGTTCGTCCTTGGGCAGGATATAGGCGCGCTTGTCGTCGTCCGGCTTGTGTCCGTCGAGGTAGAACGTTCCCCGCACGACGCCGTCATCAAAGGCGCGTCCCGCGCGCAGATCGTCCACGCGCAGGATATACTCGCCGATGATGCGCGCGCCCTCGCGCGCGCCGATTATCGGACTGCAATGGTCAAGTATCCACGGACGCTTTTCCACGCGCTGGTGGTAGTCCATCACCTCCCACATCCTGCGGCGTCCCCGGATTTCGGCGGCGGTCATGCTTTCCGTGTCCGTGGCGTCGAACATGGGAATCTTGACCTTGACGGCATTTCCGCCCGGCCCGTCCGGCCACACGCTGGTCATGGGCAAATCCTCCTCGGCGCGAACGGGCCGGAACCAGCCTTCCGGCAACAACGGTCCCGGCGCGGCTTCCGTCAAATGGCGCACGAAATACATCATGGACATGGGCAGTTGCAGGCCGTCTTCGGGACGCCCCTTCATGGTTTCAAATCCGGCGGCGCGGGCCACATCCGCGTCGCCCGAACAGTCAATAAAAACCTTTGCCCGAATCGCTTCGGGACCGCTTTTGCCGCACACGATGATCTCGCGGATACGCCCGTTTTGCTCGCGCGCGTCCACAAAGCGCGTATGCAAGAGCAATTTCACGCCGCGTCGCAACAGCAGCTCCTGCAACACAATCGCAAGCGTTTCGTAGTGGAATACGGACGCGCGTTCATGGCCGATGGCGTTAAAGGCGCGCAATCCCGCAACCACTGCGTCGAACACCTCGCCCTGCCCTTCCATCTCGCCGCAGAAATTGGCGACGCCGCCCACCGTGAGCATGCCGCCGGTGATGGCGAAACGCTCCACAAGCAATACGTTTGCGCCTGAACGCGCCGCAGCCGCCGCAGCGCCCACACCGGCCATACCCCCGCCGATGACGGCCACATCAGTCTCCCAGCGCACGGGCACCCGGCGTGACCAAGCGATTTCTTTGGCGTTTTCCGGTTCGGATTGCGCTTCGGCGGAACGGCACAACACCGCACCCGCGCCGCCTGCGGCGGTTAAGAGCATCTCACGACGGTTCATGGTTGTTTTTCCTGTTTGTTGCGTCTTATCCTGCGTTTATAACGATACGATGCCGCAGCAATTACCGTTCAATGAACGGCCATGCCATATAGTATCAGCCGGAGACTGCGGTCAAAAACAAGCGGTTCGGCGCGCGTATTGGGAAGTTTACGATTCCCGATGGAAACGGGCATACCAAAGGATCATGGCGAGATAGAAGAGAATGCAAACGATGGGGATAATCAGTACGCCCCATGTGGGCGCGTCTACATTCCAAGGTCCCACGCTGTAGTCCACTTCGAGCGCGCCCGATTTGCCTTTTGAAAAAAACGTGCCGAAGGAGGAGCCAAGCAGTCCGTGGATAAATCCCAGCGCCACGAGGTTGCGGTTCGCGTCCACCATGAACACATAGGTGAGCGCAATGCCGAGCAGAAATGTGACGGCCACCAGCCCGTAGGAGTCTATGTGGATCAGCCCGAAACAGGAACCGCTCAGCGTGGCAACAAGCAGCCGTTTCCGGTCTATTGCGAAAAACCATGCGTACACGGCAAACAGGGGCAGAAAAAACACGGAGAACGCGATTACCGACCACGCCGGCACGGCGCTCCCGTTGTTCCAGCGCAGTAATCCGAAAAGCAGGAGCGCTGACGCACCCGCGCCCGCGACGGCAAAAACGGCCACAAAAGAGCTTCGCTTCTCGGCGGGAACCGCGTTTGAATCTGCGGAAGAAGGCCCGAACCCTTTTCGGATGCGCGTGCCCAGATAGGAAGAGAAGAGCAATTGCTGCACAAAGCCCCAGAAAACGTAACCCAGTATGCCGATCAGAAACGCGCTTATCCTGACGCCCTCGAAGGCCGCCCAACCGCGTTGCGCCACCGCCCCCAACACGATAAGCGCAAACAACGGCAGCGCAATGATCATGGCGGTGCGGAATGCGTGGAGGAAATTATCGTAGCGGATACCAAAGGTAATGATAAGCAGCGAGAGAACGCAGCCGAAGATCAACATGCCCAGCGTGCCGGGAAAACCCTGGTTCCAGTCCCGCATCCCGGTTCGATGGAGATTAAAGAAACGCACCACCTTGTCCCAATGATAAACATTCATGATATTC
>DSBB01000145.1 GCA_011046175.1 Candidatus Hydrogenedentota bacterium
AATCAAGTTTTCATCGTTGCGATTTTCCGCGCTCGCGCTGAAATTGTAACTGCCGGTCATAACCAGACGCGCATCCAAAACCATCACTTTATGGTGCATGGTGTTCGGGTTGCCGTCAACATATATTTCCGCGCCCAGCCGGTTCAAATCGCCGTGGCGACTGTGGCGGCTTCCAGCGCTGCGGCGCTCAAGAACGCCTCGAACCGCCACGCCTGCGGCAAGGCGTTTTTCCATAACCGCTGCAATCGGTTTCGAGGTAAGCACAAAAGCCATAAACGTGATTTGTTCCCGCGCCTGCGCCAACCGCGCAATCACGGCCCGCTCGACGTTGTCTTCGGGCGCGAAATAACACTCCAGGCCGACGCCCGCAACCTCCAGGACGGGATGGGGCGTGTTACGGGGCGAACCCGCGCCGAACTGTTTGTAAAGGAACATCTCCTCAAACTCGCTGGTGAAATTCGCGGCCAGTTCCGCCGACGTCACGAGCACGCTATTATTGTTGTTCAGAAACATGCCGTTGGACGTGATGTTTGTGGAACCCGTCCACACATGCCGCCCGTCCACCACGCAGAACTTGTTGTGCATGAGGGCGCTGCGTGCGTCAAATACGACCGGCACGCCCGCCTGACGGCATAACGCAACGCCCGGCTTACTGTCATTATCGGAGTCGCACACCACCGCCACCCGGACCCCGGACTCATGCCGTTCAACAAGCGCCGCGGCGACACTCTCGAGCTCAAAATCATAAAAGGCGCACAACACGCTTTCTTTCGCGCACGCAATAAGCGCAATCAACGCTTCCTTCGCGGGACTCGCGGCAGGGTCGGCTGAGGGAACAAAATACACCCGTATTGGCGAAGCGTCGGCCAATGGTGAAGGTGATTGCCCGAGCCTTCCCCTGAACTTCGGCGCTGTGAACAGATTCCAAACACGCTCCACAGACAGGCTTCCCTGCCTTGATGAAGCCCCCGCGATTGGCGCCGCGTTGTCCGGCGCGGGGCGCGTAAAATACAATCCGCCGACAAATCCGCCCAACACCGCAACAAGAAATAATAACACAAAGGGAATCCCGGGCAATCGCCTGCCGCTCGGGGCGCGCGCTGTTTCGTTTTTACCCATGCGCCTATGGTAACACACCAATAATTTCAAAAGCGCGCCGCCATTGCCGCTTTGCCGACGAATTGGAAAACTGAGGCAAGATTCTGCTAAACTAGTGCCCGCTTTCAAGGCGGCGTAGCTCAGTTGGTTAGAGCAGTGGAATCATAATCCACGTGTCCGGGGTTCGAATCCCTGCGCCGCTACCAGTTGAAAACCCATTCAAACCCCTGTAAACATCGGGCCAGACTCATGTTTACAGGGGCGTTTTGTTGCGCGGCGTTAACCCGAATATTTCACCGGATTAAGGAATGCAACTCGCCTATGACGGCGCAACCGCATTTTTCCGGAAATTTCAAACCGACACGAAAAGGAGCGAAACAGATGCGCGCAATCTCTTTCTGTGTGGCCTTGTTTCTGGGCGTGAGCATTGTAAACGCAGGCGCAACGGCGGCGCCGGCGCTGCTCTATGATTTTACCGAAGGGATGCGCGGATGGACGGGCAATCCGCGTGTGACCAATATGAAAATCACCGACGAGGGACTGTATTTCGAGTCCGGCGGCGTTGACCCGTGGATTGAAAGCCCGCGGGTGCAAAACATGCCGCTCGGCGACCGGGTGCGCCTTACGCTGCGCATGAAGTCCACGGGCGACCGCAGCGGCCAGATTTTCTACGGCGCCGCCTTTGCGGCGGCGCGGAGCGCGTCGTTTCTGGTGACGCCGGACGGCGCGTGGCATGAGTACACCCTATTGCTGCCGCCCCAGGAGCGTGACACGCGGCTGCGCCTTGACCCCGCCCAGGGCGAAGGCGCGTTCACCGTGGCGTGGATCAAGGCCGAAGCGTTGCGGCCGCTGATCACCACTGATTTCAAGGCTCCCAAACCGGTTGTTTTCGACAAAACACTGGAAGTTGCCGCGGAAAGTCTGTCGTTGCGGCATAACGGGCGCGACTGGGACGGCTACGCGCTGTATGTGGACGACGAACTCATGGCGATGGGACATGCGGACGCCACGCTGGGATTTATGGTGGACGGCAGGCCAGTCATGTTCTCCCTGCGCGATGCTGCCGTTACCGCCGCCATTAACGACGCAGGCGCGCTGACAGTGGAAGCCAACTTCACCGACCCGGGCGGCGCTGTCTGGAAATTGACGCGATCAATTAAACCCCATTCGCATGCGAACACGCTGCGGACGGTTACGACGGTTATGGCGGAAGCCGACAGGGAGGTGTGTCATCTGCCGTGGCTGACGCTGTTCCCCGGCATGGGTTCCTTCGGCGAGCGCAAGACCCAGGCGCTGCTGCCGGGCGTGGAGTATCTGGAGGATGAGCCGAGCAGCAGCGCGGCGGATTTCAACGCGGCCCAAGCCGACCGCCGCATTGTGGAAGATTACAAACTGACGCTGCCCATGATGGCGCTGTCGCACGAAGGACGCTATATCGGCGTGGTGTGGAACCGCGCCGACAAACCGGCGGCGGTGTTTGACTCGCCCGACCGCGTGTTCCATTCCGGCGCGCATCTCATGGGACTGTGGCATCCGGGCGTGGGCGACCACCGGCTCGAAAACGAAATGGCCGTGTACAGCGCGTTCACGCTGCCGAAAAACACGCCGCTTCAATTGGAAATGTTTTTCCTGGGCGGCCATGGCGACAGCATGGTTCCGGCAGCGCAACATTACATCGCATTGCGCGGCCTGCCGGAACTTCCGGGACCGTCCCTAAGTGGACTGGAACTTCCGGGACCGTCCCTAAGTGGACTGGAACTTCCGGGACTGTCCCTAAGTGGACTGGAACTTCCGGGACTGTCCCTAAGTGGACTGTCCCGGGAAACGGAACTGGTAAACGGCTTTGACCATGCGGTGCGGCTGCTCGCGGCGGGTTGGCTGGACTCCGACGCGCATGTGGACGGGCTGTGGCGTCACGCCGTCTGGGGCGATAATTTCCCGCCGCAACCTGCGGCGGACGCGCCCGCGTACATGCTGTGGCTCGCGGCGCACATAGACGACGACGCGCTGGCAACGCGGCTGAGCAAAGCGGCTGCGCGCGGGCTGACCCGGCTTAACCCGGCGGACAATTATCTCGCGAGCGTGTCTCACGTATCACGTCCCACGCCGGTCTTGCTTTTCGGAAGCATTGAGAACAATGTGGAACGCATGGTCGCCGCCGCGCGCGCCGGACTGAACCAGTTCGACGCGCAGGGACTGCGCCGCTATCACCAGCCGGACCCGAACCGCCCCGACTACGGGCGCACCCATTTCGCCGATCACGCCAACGGCTATAACGCACAGGCGCTGGAGCCCATTCTGGCGGCGGCGGCGTTTTCCGGCGATACGGCCCTGGCGGAAGCGGCGCTGCGGCTGCTGGACAAGCAGACGGCGCATTACGCAAACACCGTGCCGCGGGGCGCGCAAACTTGGGAAATGCCGCTGCACACGCCGGATATCCTCGCCGCGGCAAGGCTTATCCGCGCCTATGTGCTTGGCTACCTGCTCTCCGGATGCAAAGACTATCTCGAACAGGCGCGGTACTGGGCATGGACGGGCGTGCCGTTGCTCTACCTCGACCATCCCGTGGAAGGCCCTGTGGGCGCATACGCAACCATCGCCGTGCTCGGAGCAACCAACTGGGCCGCGCCAAATTGGATTGGTCAGCCCGTGCAATGGTGCGGGTTGGTATATCGCTCCGCGCTGCACGACCTTGCCGCGCTTGATAATGAGGAAGGCGCATTCTGGAACAAGGTGGCGAAAGGCATCACAATAAGCGGATTGCAACAAACGTTTCCGCTTGACGATGAAGCGCGCCGGGGATTGTTGCCTGACTTCTTCCACCTGCGCGAACAGGTCAGCGACGGCCCTGCCATCAGCCCCGGTACGGTGCAGGCGCATCTGCATGAAGTATACGGAAAAACCGCCTATTACACAGCGGCGCGATTGAATGAAAAGAACGCACTTATTCACGCGCCAGGGGGAATTGATCACATTGCCAAGACAGGCGGCGTCATAACGGTCCGTATCACCGGCTGGAACAAAGGGCCATACTGGGTGCGCATCACCGGCGCAACCCCCTCTACCCGCGCCGGCTGGAGGAACAAACCGTCTGTCGAATCCGACTACGACAAAAAATACAATGCGCTTAATCTGCGAATCGAAGGAAGCGGCATATTAACATTAAAAGGAATGTGATGATCTTACAGCAAACAAATACGGAAAATAAATGACTGTTTCCTTTTCAAAGGAAGCAGTCATGTTTACCTGTTGCTCTAACGCTTCAAAATAACGTACATCACACAGCTGTAATATCCCTATAAATAACGTAACTGTCTAGCCCTCCACAATATATTGTGGGTTGCATGAAACTTTTTTCTATATACAGTGATTATATGTAGTATGATACCAAACGAACAAAAACTTCGCTCTGAACTGGCACAACTGAGCGAATCGCAAAAAATTGATCTGATTATTGAATTGATGGCGCGTGTAACCGCCCTTAAAGTGCGGTTGGGTATGAACAGTACCAACAGTTCCAAGCCGCCATCCAGCGATGGCTACGCTAAGCCCGCGCCCAAGAGTCTTCGGCGCAAAAGCGGGCGTAAGCGTGGCGGTCAACCCGGTCATCCCGGAACAACACTTCGGCAAGTCGCCGAACCCGATACCGTCGAGATGCACCTGCCCGAGTACTGTGCGTGTGGTCATTGCCTTCAGGAAGATCCGGTCCACCATGTTGAACGTCGTCAAGTCTTTGAACTTCCCGAGAAACTGTTTGAGGTCATAGAGCATCAACTTGCCGCCAAGGTTTGCGCACGGTGTGGGCGTATGGTTCGCGCGGACGCGCCGTCCGAAGCGCCCACTGCGGTACAGTATGGCCCTCGGTTTCGTGCAGCACTGGTATATCTGCGCAACTATCAATTGTTGCCGTATAACAGGCTGGCACAATTGTGCCGTGATCTTTTTGGCGCAGCAGTGAGTAAACGCACTATTGAGGCAGCGCAGCATCAGGCCTACGAAGCGCTTGCTTGCTTCGAGCAGGCAGTCCGAAGGCAATTGCCGCAGGAAGAAGTGCTGCATGCTGACGAAACGGGCATGCGCGTGGATGGCAAACGCCAGTGGTTTCATTCCTTGTCCACGCCATCGTTGACCTTTTACCAGGTGCATCCCAAGCGTGGCAGCGAAGCCATTGAGGAGAACGGGGTGATACCCGCCTTCAAGGGAATCCTTGTTCACGATTGCTGGAGTCCCTATTTTCATTATGGCGATGAACATGCGTTGTGTGGCGCCCATTTGCTGCGCGAACTGGCGGGTGTATGTGAAAGCGATGGGTATGGTTGGGCGCACGAATTGTACGTACTCTTGGAAATGATGGCCAAGGCAACGGGAACGCACGGGGAGCAGGCGCTCTCCGAATCTTTGATAACATGGTTTGAGCAAACCTACGATACTATTTTGCTTCAGGGCAAGCAAGACCTCCCGCCACCGCAAAAAACACCTGGAAAAAGAGGCCGGGCCAAGAAATCCAAAGCCGCCAATCTGCACGCAAGACTGGAAACGCATCGCGATTCGGTATTGCGGTTTGTGCGCAACCCGGCCGTTCCCTTTACCAACAACCTTGCTGAACGCGACATTCGAATGGTGAAACTTCGGGAAAAAACTTCTGGCTGTTCGCGAACCTTCATGGGCGCTGAAAAATTCGCACGAATCAGGAGTTATGTGTCCACATCGATCAAACAAGATAAAGACCTCTTTCAAAATATCAAGAACGCCATACTTCAAAAACCATGGATTCCTGTATCTGGATATTCATAAGCGTGAACGGCTAGACAGTTACCGCCATCCGCAAATTGTCCCTGTCCAGTTGTTCAAAGTCATAACCTTTAAGCCTGAGAATGAGCGTGCCTGGCTGGCGCGCGCCTCCTTCGACCAAGGGATAGCCCGCCAGTCCCACTGCATTGGCATCACCTGTGGCGTCAATCAACATCTTGCCTGACACGGTTTCAAGCCCCGATTTTGTGCAAAACATAACGTGAACACTGTCTTCCCGTTCCTCAACTTGCGCCGGCATAGCATGAAAAAGGGCGCGCACTTTCGCCTGTTGCAGCGCCTCGCAGGCCATCGCCGCATAAACAGCGCGGTTCACACGCACCTGATGCTGCCAGTGTCGTTTGGGCGGCGAGGAAAAATCGGGCAATCTGTCGCCGCAAGTTTCTACGGTTCGGCTTACCAATTCCCAGCCGATGCCGGCAATAATCTGGCGTCCCCATGCGTGGAACAGGCCGGGAAAGTTCACTGCCGCAATCGTGGTGGTGCCGCCCGGCATACCGTTTTTCTCCACAAGCAGCGTATGGAGTCCCAGCCGTCCCGCCTGAATGGCGGCAATGGCGCCTGCGGTGCCTCCTCCCATGACAATGACGTCATAAGAGGCGGAGGATGCTGTCTCTTCCTCGCGCATGGCCGCCCTGTCGGCGCAGGCATCCCCCCCACCCACCGCCGCCGCCAAGGTCCCCGTGACAACAGCATCCCGTATAAATTGTCTTCTGGTGTTTCTCATCTGATAAGTTCCCCTATTCGTTTATTGCTGTCAGGCATTTACTTCGCCGGTAATGATCTCGCGCGTCTGCACGCCGTCTTCGGATACCTGCGCCAGCATGAATCCCACCGGCGCGTTTTGGAAGTTCCAGCAGCAGGATCGCACGTTGAACGCCTGCGCCGCGCCGATTTGATACGCCTCTGTGGCGTGATGCAGGTGCCCGAAGAAAAGCAGGTCCGGCGGCGATTTTTCGACCAGTTCAACGAACCAGCGCGAGTCGTTGCGCGCCATAAACATGTTGCGGTCGCCGCCGTCAAGCGCGGGCGGTATGTGGGCAAACACCACCTTGCGCGCTTCGGGCATGGCGAGTTCCTGTTCAAACCATTCGCATTGCCCAAAGGGTCTGATCAATTCAGAACTGAACTGCCCCACATGCTCGCCGCCCATGCCTGCGTCGCACAAACCGATGAAGCGCACACCCTTGTGAACAAAACTGTAATAGTCACGCTCTTTGCCATCGCCTTGAAAATCTTCAGGAAAAAGGGAGCGCAGCAGTCCGCGCGATTCGGCGCTGCCTTCGTGATTGCCCGCCACTGCGTGAATGGGCACATCAATTGAATCGAGATGCGGCGCCAGCGCGTCGGGATGAATGTCACCCGCAAGCAACGCAAAATCAGGCCGCTCGGACGCGGGCAGGCGCCGCAACACCTCAAAACATCGCAGCAATTTTTGGACTCCATCCCCCAATGATTCGCTTTCCGGGCGTGATTTCTCCGCGCAATGGGGATCGGCTATGACGGCGAAACTGAAAGATTCCTGTGTACTGGCGCTGTCGGTTGCTGCAATGCAATGTCCTGCGGCGGCAGTCACGCCCAACCCTGCGGTAATACTCAGAAATTGCCTGCGCCCCAATGTCCTGTCGTTGGTATCCATTGTTTACTTGCTCCTCTTGCTGATGCCGCACCAAATCTGGATGCGTGAAACGTGCGGGGGAATTTCCGCGCCCTGCTTAAAGTAAAGTTAAAGTAGTATACACGAAAAAAACTTGGCAATCCCGGCTTGAATTGCAGTGTCTTGTTCCGCATAATGCTGATGTTTCGGCATTCCAAGGAATCTGCAACGTGGCCATTGTCCGTGACAATATAATACAGGCGGCAGCGCTGTTGGGGGTTGCGCTTATCTTTTATGTGGTGTGGCCTGACCGCACGGGCACTGAAGCAGAACGACAAGCGTTGCATGAGGGACGGGTAATCATCACCTATTGGGACCGGCACTCGGGACATGAGCACACCGAACGGGTAAAACTGATTCAGGAATTCAATCGTTCCCAGAACAAGGTGTACGTACGCGCCGTGCCCATCGGCTATAACGCGCTCATGGAAAAAACGCTCACGTCTATCGCCGGCGGCGCGCCGCCCGATATCTTGTCCATGGATGGCGGCATCATGGCGCAGCTGGCGGCCCATGGTCTTTTCCTGCCCCTTGATGATTTTGTCGCCTCTGTTCCCGCTCTGGATGCGACCCTGTTTTTTCCGTATGTTTGGGACATGGTTTCTTTCCGCGGACGCGTGTGGGCGATTCCCACCACTACGGACACCTATTGTCTTGTCTGGAACAAAGCTGCGTTCCGGGAGGCCGGCTTGGACCCGGATCGCCCTCCAGGGAACTGGGCGGAATTTATGGACTATATTGCGCGCCTTACGGTGCGCGACTCCCGCGGTGCGATTGAGCGGATGGGGTTTCTGCCGTGGATACCGTGGGATCAGAGTTTTATGTGGGGCGTTTTATTTGGCGGCGAATGGTACAATGAGACGACGGGCCGGTCGGAGGCGGGCAGCGATCCGCATATTATAGCGTCGTTCCGGTGGCAGCAAAGTTTTACCATTGCCCCCGGCGCGACAGAACAATCGCCACACGCCATGCGGCCCGAGCGCATCGAGTCGTTCTCGCGGGGCATCGGCGATTACATGAGCGCAAACAACCCCTTTTATTCGGGGCGCGTCGCCATGATCAGTGAAGGGGAATGGCAGGTGGCGTTTATACCCAAATACGCGCCCGGTTTGGATTGGGGCGTGGCGCCGCTGCCCCAGCCGCCCGGCGTCGAACCGTTGGCGTTTGGCCCCACCATTGTGGCGGATGTTATCCCCGCCACGGCGCGCAATCCTGAAGCGGCAAAGATGTTTCTACGTTGGTTCTACAGTCCCCGCGGGAACGGCGCTTCATCGCCCGCCGCCGATTATAACGAGGCCATCCGCAATATACCGCCGCGCATTAACGAGGCGTGTGAGCCCCGGTTTATCGAACATCCGCGGTTCAGCGTTTTTGTAAGGCAGCTGTTGGAACGGCGCGTTGTTTCTTACCCGACCACGCCCGTTACCCAGTATTTGACCGATCAGATAGTCAGACAGCGCGAACGCGTCACGTTCCGCCTGGCGACACCGGAAGAGGCGGCGCAACTTGTGGAGGAAAACGTGAACAGGGCGCTTGCGCGCGCCCGGGCGCTTATGGAAAGGCGGCGGCCATGACACGGTGGGAAAGACGACATCTGCGAAACGGACTTTTATTTGCGTCGCCATGGATTGCGGGGTTCGTTCTTTTTGCGTTGTATCCGCTGCTCATGAGCATTTATTACAGTTTCACCGCCTACAATGTGGTGCAGCCGCCGGTGTGGGTGGGATTAGACAACTACCGTGAATTGTTTTTTGAGGACCCGTTGTTCTGGAAATCACTGTACAACACCCTTTACTTTACCGCTTTTTCCGTGCCGCTGAGTCTTATATTCAGCATTACGCTGGCGTTGTTGCTGAACCAGAAAGTTGCGGGCATAAGCGTATTCAGAACGGTGTTTTTTTTGCCGAGCATTGTGCCCGTTGTCGCCTCCGCGGTGTTGTGGTTGTGGGTGTTGAATCCCGACAGCGGATTGATCAACAGCGCTTTGCGCGGATGGGTCGGTATTGAAGGTCCCGGCTGGCTGGCGGACGCCCGCTGGTCAAAGCCGTCGCTTATATTGATGAGTCTGTGGAGTGTGGGCGGCGCAATGGTTATTTTTCTGGCGGGACTGGCGGATGTGCCCCAAACGTTGTATGAAGTGGCGGAATTGGATGGCGCGGGGCCGGTCAACAAATTTCTTCACGTGACGCTGCCCATGCTTACGCCCACCATCCTGTTCAACATGGTGATGGGCCTGATTATGGCGTTCCAGTATTTCACACAGGTGTACGTTATGACAGGCGGACTCGGCACACCCGTTGACAGCACCATGTTTTACGCATTGTACCTGTATCGAAGTTCCTTTTATTATCTGCGCATGGGGTATGCCTCCGCCATGGCGTGGATGCTTTTTGTAGTTATTCTTGTAGCGACGCTGGGTGTGTTGTATTCGTCCAGAAAGTGGGTGTTCTATCATGGCGACTAAACGCATGCGCCGCGTCGCCGCCATGGCCGCGCTTGTGGCGCTTTCCATAACCTTTATCATGCCCTTTATGTGGATGTTGTCCACCTCTTTCAAGCACGAATCGCGCATATTCCCGCCGCCGGGCGAGCCGCCGTACTGGATGCCCGTCACGGACGTGCGCGATGAAAAAGGAAGATTGCTTGTCCAATACGGCGGGAAAGTCGTGCCCGATTTGGGCGTGGATGATTTCGGACTGCATCGGCTGCTGGTGGATGGCGAAGAAGTCGGCGCATGGGACCACGAAGTGGAACCGTTGCTGCGTTCCGGGCTGCACTGGGAAAATTACAGGCGCGCCTTCGAGATGATGGATTTCAGGCGGAATCTGAAGAACACCCTGTTCATTTGTTTCGCCGCTGTGCTGGGAACCGTGTTGTCCTCCGCCATTGTCGCGTACAGCTTCGCGCGCATCCCGTGGCGGGGCCGCGACGCCGTGTTCATTCTCGTTCTTGCCACCATGATGCTGCCGTATCAGGTAACACTGATTCCGCTGTTCTCCCTGTACAGCCGTCTCGGCTGGGTGGGCTCCTTCAAGCCGCTCATTGTTCCCTATTGGTTCGGCGTGCCCTTCTACATCTTTTTGCTGCGCCAGTTTTTCAAGGGAATCCCGGAGGATTTAAGCGCCGCGGCGCGCATTGACGGTTGCAGCGAGTTCGGCATTTTTGCCCGCATTATCCTGCCCTTGAGCAAGCCCGCGCTCGCCACCACCGCCCTTTTCATGTTTCTTTTCCAATGGGGCGATTTCCTGAATCCGCTCATTTACCTGCAAGACCACACGCAATATACGCTGGCGGTGGCGCTTCAACAATTCCAAAGCCAGCATGAAAACGCTTGGGGCCCGCTCATGGCAATGGGCACTGTGATTACCCTGCCGGTCATTGCGCTGTTTTTTCTGGCGCAGCGAACATTCATACAAGGAATCACGCTTTCAGGCTTGAAAGGTTGAACAATGGAAATGCCGGAACAATGCGGCGCCTGCCGCCATGTGTATTACGAAGAAAACGAGGCGCGTTGCGGAAAACGCATGGTGCAGTGCTGTGAACGGGACGGCGAACTCCAGGAACTTTCGATGAAACCGGGCTACTGTCTCTTGCTCAATCCGGACAACAACTGCGCGGACTACGCAAAACCGCGGCTACGTGGTTGAGAACGCAATCCCGGTCTGCTGCCGGCGCTTGTGCGCCCCTGCCGTATCGTCATCCTTTTCCTTTCAGGGTAATCCGTAGAAAGCCCCGGGCAGCGTCGCCGATGCTGTGTCCTGAATTTGAAATGCACTTGCCCTTTCGCCGAAAATCTACATGTAAACGCCAACTTGAAACATACCTTACCTTTTAGAATACGAACGGGAATCCGCTTATGAACCGCAGAGTCCTCGCCATTGGCGCTCATCCGGATGATGTTGAATTTATGATGGCCGGAACGCTGCTCATGCTCGCTCGCGCCGGTTATGAGCCCCATATTTTCGTGGTGGCGTCAGGCAGCTGCGGCAGCGCCACGGATGATCGGGATGCGGTGGTTCGCGCGCGCCTTTCAGAGGCGCAGGCAGCCGCAGCCATGCTGGGCGCGCAATTCCATCGGCCCGTAACAGACGACCTTGAAGTGCTGTACTCGCTGCCCTTGCTGCGAAAAATGGCCGCCGTCGTGCGACAGGCGCGACCGCATATTATTCTTACCCATTCGCCGAATGAATATATGGAAGATCACTCGAATACCTGCCGCCTCGCCGTTACCGCTGCATTTTCAAGGGGAATGAGGAATTTTATTACCGACCCCGAAACGCCTCCGGTAAACAACAGTGTCACGCTATATCACGCCCTGCCCTATGGTCTTTGCGATCCCTTTGGCAAACCTGTGACGCCCGACCTGTATGTGAATATCGCCGATGCACTCGAGATGAAGAGAAAGGCGCTGGGATGTCACGCCAGTCAAAAGCGATGGCTGGATGAAAGTCAGGGGCTGGACAGTTATTTGCAGGCAATGGAAGACATGAGCCGCGAGGTGGGGGAATGGAGCGAACGCTACGCCGCAGCGGAAGGATGGCGCAGACATTCACATCTGGGCTTTTGTGATCTTGGAAGCGACCCACTGTGCGCCGCACTGGGCGAAGATGTCTGCAGCGCGTAGACAAACATCGCAACGCTATTCCAGAAACGCATCGTCAAAATCCTTCCAGACGGGGTCATAGCCGGCGCGACGAATCATCGCAACCACTTCCGCCGGCGAACGTTGGTCTTCAATTTCAAATTGCGCCAGCCGATTGCATTCGGGAGCGCCGTAACCCCCCGGACGCGTGCTGGAACCGGCGCTCATGGATGTTATGCCCAACGGCAACAGCCGGTCGCGCAACTGCGCGGATTCGCGGGTGGACAAGTTGAAACCCGCCTCGGGTAAAAACAGGCGCAATGCCACTATCATCTGCGCCAAATCCATGTCGGACGCCGGATGGGGAATCTGAAACCCCGGGGGCGTATGGCGCAGACGCGGGAAAGACACCGACAATGCCGTTTGCCAGCGCTTGCGCTCCAAATAGCGCGCGTGCAGCGCCAGCCATATCATTTCAATGCGCCAGTCATACAAGCCAAGCAACACGCCCATGCTTATGCGGCGCGCCCCGGCGGCGGCGGCGCGCTCGACAGCCTCCAATCGGTACAAATAGTCCCGCTTGCGACCGTGGCGATGCATTTGCGCATACACGCCCCGTTCATAGGTCTCCATATACAAGGTCATGCCGTCGAGGCCATGAGCGCAAAGCAATTCATATTCCTTTGCGTCCATGGCGTAAACTTCAACCGCCACAGACGCAAACCAACGCCGTGCTATGGAACAGGCGTCGGCTATATATTCCGGCGGGACAACTGCGGGAGCGTCGCCGGTAAGCAACAGGACGGATTCATATCCCATTGCAGACAAGGTTTTGCATTCCAGCTCAATCTCTGCCGCTGACAGTGTGACCCGTTCCTGTTGCCCCGCTGCGTTCGCCGAAAAACCGCAATACACGCAACTTGCCGCGCAAACATTCGAGAGGTAAATAGGCGCATACAGACTTATTGTGCGCCCAAACTGGCGGCGCGTCAACCGTTGCGACTCGCGGGCGATGTCTTCAAGCATCGGAATGGCGACCGGCGACAACAACGCGACCAGGTCCCGCACATCGCGCCGCTCGCGGGACAGTGCGCCGCGCACGTCCGCCGGCGACACCGAGTCATACAGATTGCGGATGCGGGGTTCCGGCCAAGATTCAAGGATGTCGAGAAAGTGCATTGGCTACAAAACTCCAGTAAGAGCGTCGCACAACGCCTTACCTGTCCTCAAATAAAAATCCGGTTAACGGCGATGAGGCTTCGGCGCAGTCGCGCTCCGGACCAAGTCCGGCGCGCCATGCCATGCGTCCCGCGGCAGTGGCCAGTGCGAAGGCTTTTGCCATTGCGGCATGGTCGCGGGCGTCGGACAAGGCCGTGTTAACCAAGACGGCGTCCGCGCCCATTTCCATGGCTTGCCCGGCATGAGACGGCGCGCCCAGCCCGGCATCCACCACCACCGGCACATTCGCCTGTTCGATAATGATGCGGAGCATGTCCCGGGTGCGTAGGCCGCGATTACTGCCAATGGGCGCGCCCAGCGGCATCACCGTCGCCGCGCCCGCCTCTTCAAGCCGTTTCGCCAGCACGGGATCAGCCTGTATGTAAGGAAGCACCACAAACCCGTCTTTGATTAGCATTTCGGCGGCGCGCAGCGTTTCAACGGGGTCCGGCAACAAATAGCGCGGCTCCGGCGTCAGTTCCAGTTTCACCCACGGCTCCAATCCCGAGGCGCGCGCAAGTCGCGCAAGGCGCGCCGCCTCGTCGGCGTTTCGCGCGCCGCTGGTGTTGGGCAACAGCAGTTGCTTCTGCCGGTCAATGGCGGAAAGAATTCCTTCTCCATCCGGTTTGTTCAGGTCAACACGGCGCAACGCCACCGTAACGATTTCCGCTTCACTCGCGGCAATGGCTTTCCGCAGCGCCGCCGCAGAAGGGAACTTGCCGGTGCCGATCATCAGGCGCGACGAAAAACTGCGGCCTGCTATGACAAGCGGGTCGTCATTTTCAGGTACGTTCATAATGAAATCCAACATATAGACTTGTACGCATAACACAAACAACAAATATGGATTGCCTGCGCTGTGACAAAAACAAATGCGGACGCACTCAACATGTCGCCCGTCGCTGCGCGGATTGTTCAGATACGCTTATGGTGTCAGGCGTCGGGTTCAGCCCCAGATTCAAAGAGGGAGCGGACAACGCAGTCTGCCGGTATAATAACACCGATGCCCGACCAACTGTGAATTGGAATCCCGCATGTGATTCCATCTATTATACCCCCATATACCCATGATGTGTTTGGGGAGTTTGCAAACGTGATAGTTACAAGCATATTCGACACAAGCAACGCGCTCTTTGACGCGGCGCGCAACTTGTTTCAATCCACGGCGCAAAATGACGCGAGCGCGCCTCATGCGCTTCTGTTGCCCGGCGGCAATACGCCGCGCCCCCTGTTCCAAAACATCAGGGAATATCCTTTTCCCGTTGACGCCAACTTCCGCATCGGATATACGGACGAGCGATATGTTCCCGAAAAAAATCCGCTCAACAACTTCACCGTCTCCAAAGACATGATCCACGCGCTGGGTATTTCGGACAGCCAGATAATGCGCGTCAACACCGATATGTCCCTCGACGCGGCGGCGGAAGACTACAACAGCACACTGCGCGAGTTTTTTGAAGACGGCGGCATCATTCCGCTCGCGTTTCTTGGCTTGGGCGTCGACGGTCACACCTGTTCGCTGTTCACCAAAGAAGATATCCGCGCCTGTTCGGAAGACCGGTTTGCCGTGCCCGTGCGCCGCGAGGAAAAACCGGACCGCATATCAGTAACCCCCGCGCTGCTCCAGCGCATCCGTCACATCGTAATTCTCACAACCGGCCCCGAAAAAGCCGCCATTGTTGACGCCATGACCCACGAACCCGATCATGTCGTGGCGGGCAAGGTCTTGGCGGAATGCGCGCGCGTTTCCCTCTGGTACGCGCCCCAAGACTGACGACGCGTCTGCCCGCGCAATCACGGATTTGATTTCATCCGGCGGTTCTCTCTACAATACGCCATCGGGATTCTTTTGGCAAACAATCCCCGTGGGGCCGTAGCTCAGTTGGGAGAGCGCTTGACTGGCAGTCAAGAGGTCAGGGGTTCGATCCCCCTCGGCTCCACCATTTTCCTTCTCGGGCGGGGAAATGCCACCCGCCATGTCCAACATGGGGTGTTTCGTGTTTGTCGTTATGAACGAACCGCTTCCCTTTCCCGTTCCACCAGCGCCACCGACGCAATTGCCGATTCTGCAGTGGCTTCGTTTGCGGGTTTACCTTCTTCAACACAGCTGAGGAAATAATCGTGTTCGCGGCTATAGCCGTCGCCGGGGAGCAGTTCAGGCGTCAGATGTTCGCCTGCCTCGGTATAAACATGAAGAGCTCCGTCCATCATGCTGTTGAACTCCAACGCCGCCTTTTCGAGTTCCATGCGGAACCCCATTCTGAACGGGAAGGTTGGGCCGTGCAGCCAGCCGCCGTCCATGGACGCCACGGGACCGTTGTTGTATGTGTAGAGCGCGTTAATTTGACTGACGCCCTCGCCGGGCAAATCAACGCCTGTTGCCTGAATGCGGTCGGGTTCTCCCAGCAGGTAGTTCACGAAATCCACATCGTGAACATGCAGGTCCAGCGCCGCCCCGCCGCTCTTTGTTTCATCCAGCAACCATCCCCCGAAACTCCAAGAGGGCTTGCCGCTCTGCCGGGTGAGATGCGCGGCAAGCAGTGCGCCATATTCTTGAGATTGGATTATTTCGCGCGCTTTGACATACACGGGCCAGAAGCGAATGCATTGGGCCGCCATGAACACTCGGTCATATCCCTTGAGCGCGTCCAGCACCTCCAGCCCGTCCGCCTTGGACAAGACCAGCGGCTTTTCACATAGAACATGCTTGCCCGCGGCGATGGACTTGAGGATGTATTCCTTATGCAGAAAAGTGGGCAAGGTAATGAGCACGGCCTCGACATGAGCATCTTTGAGCAGCGCGTCGCCTTCTTCATATTTGGACACGCCGTCAAGAGAAATGTCGCCTTCGATGGCGATATTTCCCGTTGCGGCTTCATCCTTGAGGTTCGTCGGATTCTTGTCCGCCACGGCCACCACCGTTGCCAGCTTCGACTTCCGCAGCACCGCGAGGTGCATCTTCCCGATGAACCCCTGTCCAATGATTCCTACGTTCACCATTTTCTTTCCTTTCCGTATGTATTTTTTTGTCTTGTTCCTTACAGCAGCAATGTCAGTTTTCAAGCATAAACCCGAGACGATTGGAAAGTCAATTCCATGTTTTACTGAAATAAAAATCGTTCTTTATGAACCGAGGCTTTCATAGTAGCCGGAGAAATGTTTTGAAAACAGCGGGCCATCACAGTTTTTCCGCCTTGATGTAAATCTCTTTAGGCGCCTCGTCGTAATATCGGAACAAGGCGGGGCAAAGCCAGCCTTCTTTGTCGTATTGTTCCGCATAATACCAATTGCCGCTTTTATCCCCGCGCCGCCAGGTCAATTTGTGCGTATGTCCGGGAAAGGGCTGTGTGGAAAACAACAGCCGAAACCCCTTCTCCGCGTCCGGAATATCCTTCACCAACTCGTCTATCAATTCAGGGATTCCGGACACAAACGGCTCCTTGTTAAGCCCCGTGGATTCATCGTCAAACACCCATGTGCCGGCGTATTTGTAGGGGGCAATCACCATGATGGCATTGCCTGGCGGGCCAACGTCGGAAAAATCGAGCAACTCCTGATGCCACGCAATGCCACCCGCTATGACAATTATCAGAAACGCAATCGCTCCGGTACGCCATACATTAATTTTTGTAACCATGACTCTTCCTTTCCTGTTGAAAATCCCAAAGGCAAATGCGCCGCTACTCGAACTGTTCAGCGGTATAGACATTCTTCACCTTGGCAACAAATTCGGGGACATGCTTTTGCAGGCAATAGGTCACAACGCCGTTGGCCAGCCCTTTCCCTGTTGCCTCCCGGCCAATCATGAGGCATTGCCTCACGTAATCAGGGGTGGGGGCGTCAGCGGATTGCGAGTGTCTCACGCCGTATACCATCACGATAAGCGGCATCTTGTTTGTTAGTCCGCCCGCCATTGTCTTTTCATCAAGCCACTGACGATACGCGTTTATCTGGGGCATAAGCTGCGAAGTATCCGACAGGTTTTTGTGGGGATAGAAGTATGGAAAAATGACGCCGTCAATCGCGCCCGTTTCCACATGCGGCGCAATGGCATTTTGATAGCCGTAATAGCACACAACAAGCAAGGACAGATGCGGCGCAATTTTATGGGCTTCGCGCATCATCTCTTTGCAGTAGCCGGGCGTGAATTTCTTTACGTTTCCATTAAAATCGTCTATACAGACGCCCTTTATGATGGGATGCCCTTTCGCCAGTCGCGCGCATTCAATCGCCCATGTAACATAGTCGTCTTCAAAAGGCTCGGGAACCCCTTCCGAAGGCGGGGTCAAATACAACCAAAGATTGATTCCCGCTGCCTGAAACGCCGGCGCCATGCGTTTGAAATCTTCCCATGCCCCGGGATAGTTCTCCTCCCGCCACACAAGATGCATATAGTCCCGCGCGCCGATCTCCTTCAATACTTCAATCAACTGCAGAATGTCCGTGCGGTTGTTTTCGTCGCGCGCCCCGATATTTACGTAGTCGCCGAGAATGGGCGTCAGCGCCGGCACATCAGCACCCGTAAAACCGCGTGGCGCGTCCCCGGCGTCCGCAAAGGCAAAAGATGCTGATAAGGAAAGCGCTAGAATCCCCATGCTGAGAAAACGCCTGAATGAAGTGTCTGCTTGCATCATCACTCGTTCCTTTCTTGTGGCTGCCGCGCTCGAAAACCAGGTGTGCGAACAATTTTCCAGGCTCATGTCCATGATTGCCCGTTGCGTGGGGATGGATATTGTTTCGTTGCCGCACACATTTATTTCTTCCCTACAGCGGCGATATAGATGGTGAACTCCTCGTCGCCATTCACGCCGAGCAGTTTATCGCAGGCGTTTTGATCGTAAGCGGCAATGGCGCATGCGCCGGCGCCGATACTTTGACACGCCAGGTAAAGGTTCTGACAAACATGACCGGCGTCAACGGCAATCACCTTGTGGGCGGCGAGACCGTAACGCCATTCCATGCGCTCCGGTATCGCAGTCCAGAAAAAAGTTGCCGCTGAAGCGGCGACAAATCCCTGACCCAGACAGGCCATGGCGGCGTCATATCCGATGTTCTCGTCAACGCGCAGCTGGGCCAGCGCGCCATCAAAAGGCAGATAACGGTACAACCCCGCAGGCATGGACTCGACCCGGTTTATTGCGAGATGGGTCTCAAATGCGTGTCGCGCCCCGGCGGACGGCACCGTGCGCAGAGCGCACTCCGCCCCCAGTATTTCGCGCACACCCTGCGTCGCCCACAACAACATGGACAGTTCTTCCAGGCTCAACGCGCCCGCCGCGTAATGACGCACACTCTCGCGCTGCAATATGGCGGCGCCCAATGGCATGTTTCCAAGGCGGGCCAGCGCTTTCGCGCCGTCGGGAAGCGGTATGCGCGGCGCGTCCGGCGGACAGGGTTTTTGCAGCGGCGGCGGCGGCACGCCCCGACTTTGCGCCGTACTCGAGAAATCAATCTGCTGCCGAATGTTGTCCTTCAGGAAATACCGGTTTGCGTCAAACTTGTTCTCGTTCATTTATCAACACCCTCCCGGCCGCCTTCGGCAACCTTCTTACGGCTTCAGTTCAAACGTTACGGACACGCTCGCGCGTATGGATATTTTGCCCAGCGCCACCGAATCCGTTATCTCGCCGCCCGAGCCGCGGTCGGCCAGCACATTAACCTGCGACATGCCGCCGCCACGGCCCGAACCGCCCCGCCAGCCGCTCCAGCTCGACCAATATCCCCAGGGAGAACCGCTGTAGTTCTCGTTTATCCTTAACGGATTGCCAATGGATTGCCCGAGAACCGCCGCCATTTTTTCCGCCTTTTCCCGCGCCGCCTTCAACGCCAATTCCCGCGCCTTTTCGCGGTGTTCCTTGAATTCGCTTGTTTGAAACTCGATGCCGTGAACATAATTGACGCCCGACTCCAGGGCGGCGGTGACCAATTGTTCCACTTTCGCCGCATCGGAAAGGGTCGCCACAAGTGTATTACGCACGAAATAGCCAATGAAATTAAGTCTGTAACTGTCGTCCCAGCGCGGTTCGATGGAAAGATGGTCCGTTTGAATATCCTTTTCCGGAACACCGCATTCCCTGACGGCCGCAACGGTTTGCCTGAGGACCTCGTTGTTTTTGGATTTGGCAATGGCAATATCGGTATTCCAAGTTTCAATACCGAGACTAATCACGATCTTGTCCGGTTTAACGTTTACGACCGCTTCGCCATTGACGGTGATGGTTGGTTGATCGTCATGGGGCTGGAATTGTTGCGCCCCCACATGACAAGCCATAAGGCTGATCAGGACTGCGCCTATTGCTCTCAATTTCATGTCATGCTCCTTGTGACGCCGCCGATTGACATGGCAACGCGACGCATTTTTACCGCCGGCGCCGCCCGCGCGCGCCGGCATGTCTAGGCCGTTACCGCACCATTATGGATATTATGAGCGCATGTTTTCAAAAACATGAAAAAGGCGCGTTATGCCGTGTGTGAAAACAGTGTCCAGTCAAATCAAACGCCCCATTGCGCCGGGAATGCCGCAAAACAATTACAGCAGCCCTGGGGCGTTGTGGTAAGGTAAACATGTCAACACGCCGTTGCGCCATGTGAATGTTTCTGTTTGCGTAACATTTTAGCCGTCTGGCGTAAACGTCAATCATCAGTCTGCGTCATTGCGAAGGAGCACTGCGACTGAAGCTATCTCTTAGCCCCGGATTTCGGCGGGCTGTCGCCCTTCTCCTAAGAAA
>DSBB01000437.1 GCA_011046175.1 Candidatus Hydrogenedentota bacterium
ACTGCCAGTTGAATCAAACAGTGGTCTTTGCGTAGAGTTACAACATAGCGACGTAAAAGGAATTGATTTATGGCGACGATCAAGGTATCACCAAAGTTCCAGATAGTTATTCCCAAGGACATTCGACAGCAGGCGAACATTCAACCCGGCCAGACAATGGAAATTTTCCATGTAGGCGGCATCATCGAACTTGTGCCGATTCGCGACATGAAATCCCTGAGAGGGTCTTTACCCGGATTGGATACCGAGGTTGTACGAGACTAGGGTGAACGCGTATGAATGTTGTGGATTCCTGCGGGTGGCTTGAATATTTCGCCGAGGGTCCGAACGCTGATTTTTTTTGCCGAACCCTTGAACGCCCCGAAGGAGACCCTGATAGTTCCTTCCGTCTGCCTTTATGAGGTGTTCAAGAATATCTTCCGCCAATACGGACGTGAGCAGGCGTTGGAAAAAGTAGCGGTAATGAGGCAATGTGTAGTGGTTCCATTAGGCGACGAACAGGCTCTTGAGGCTGCACTGATTAGCCTTGAGTTTAATCTCCCAATGGCCGACAGCATTATTATGGCAGCCGCACAGGCCTATAACGCTACCGTGTGGACGCAAGATGCACACTTCGAACATCTGAGCAACGTGCGTTATTGCGCAAAGAGCAGTGGATAAGTTTGATGCGAAAAAGATGCGGTAACCGGCGGCGCCTTCAATCCCGACCCACTCCCCGGACAACTGCTGAGACGGAATTGAAAACCCCTGCGCAACCAACAATGTCTGACGGGTCTGACAAGTCTGACAGTTTTGTAACAAGGAGACGCAACCATGACTTCTGACATTTCACGACGCACCTTTATGGCGGGCGTGGGCGCGACCGCGGCGGCGTTGTCCGCCGAAGGCCGCGCCGCGCAACCGGCAACCCGTCCCAATGTGCTGCTTTATGTGGTGGACGATCAGGGCACGGACGATGCGGGCTGTTACGGCAACCCGGTGATACGAACACCGGGCCAGGACATGCTCGCCGCGGAAGGCACGCGCTTCACACGCGCCTTCTGCACTACGCCGTCGTGCAGCGCGAGCCGATCGACCATCCTCACCGGCTGGCATAACCACGCCAACGGCATGTATGGACTCGCCCACAGTTACCATCATTTCCAGTCCTTTGACAATGTCAAAACGCTGCCGGTGATGCTGTCGGACGCGGGCTATCGCACGGCGCGCGCAGGCAAGTACCATGTCGCCCCGCCGGAGGCGTACCGCTTCGACGAAGCCTTTGCGGGCAAATCGCCCGTGGATATGGCGGACAACTGCCGGGATTTCGTCACGGGTGAGGATGACCGTCCGTTTTTCCTCTATTTCTGCACCACCGAACCACACCGCCCCTTCCGGCGCGACGGATCGCAGCCCATTGATCCGGCGGACGTGATTGTTCCGGATTATCTGCCCGATACAAAAGAGTCCCGCGAGGAACTCGCGCAGTATTACATGTCCGTCGAACGCGCCGACTCGGGGTTGGCGCGGCTCATCGAAATCCTGAAGGAGGCCGGACAATGGGACAACACGCTCGTCGTCTACATCTCCGACAACGGCATTGCCTTTCCCGGCGCAAAGACCAACCTGTACGAGCCGGGCATGCGCCTGCCCTGCATTGTGCGCAGTCCCCGGCAAAAGAAAAAGGGGCACGCCTGCGACGCCATGATCACTTGGACATACATCACGCCGACCATTTTGGACTTCTGCGATGCCATGCCGGAGAACCACGTTTTTCACGGGCGCTCTTTTCTTGCCGCGCTCGAAGAGGAACATCCCCGGGGCTTTGACGAAATCTACGCCTCGCACACCTTCCACGAAGTCACCATGTACTATCCCATGCGCGTGGTGCGCGGACGCCGCTACAAACTGATCTGGAACATCGCGAGCGGGCTCGCCTATCCCTTCGCGCAGGACCTGTACGCGTCCGCCACGTGGCGGGCCATGCGCGAACGCGGCGAAGCCCACTACGGCAAACGCAGCATTGACGCCTACATGCGCCGCCCGCCTTTCGAGCTCTACGATCTCGAAGAAGACCCGCACGAGATCAACAATCTCGCGGACAGTCCGGAACACGCCACGATTCTCGCGGAACTCAAGGAAAAACTCCGCGCATTCCAAGAACGCACCAACGACCCATGGATTCACAAGTGGGAGTATGAATAGAAAAACAAAAGGGAACTCTACAACATCTACGCGTTTCGCGTAGATGTTTGGTGTAGGTAGCGCATCAACCATCGTCATTCCCGCGAAAGCGGGAATCCAGTGATATCGTGCATGAACCGGCGAAAGTTCGTAGATTCCCGCTTTCGCGGGAATAACGGGAAACGTCAAGTCGCTGTGTATTACTTGGGTTGCGGGCAACGCCCGCGTTAGGTTTATGCGGCGGTAACATCAACAAGTATACTGTAAGACTGAGGCGGCGGAACATCCTGTCCCGATTCTCGCAACCCTTCAATATGAAATTGTATTGCCTGTTTGCACTGCGGACATGTGAACGCGGTCATAAGCCTGAACCTTTGGCGAGTTGGGCGCGTGTTTGTATGAACATTTACTGCTGCTTTGAAACGTCATGCCGTAACGGCATAATCCACGCCGCGGGGGTTCTCCACGCGCTGGGACGCGTTGAGCACTTCAAGTCCCAGCACATTGTCGTGCTTATCATAGTCAAGAATGATTCCCGGCTTATCTTCATCACTTTCTTCAATCGGGATGTCAAGCAACAGGATGCGCAACACATCCACATTCGGATCATACGTCACTTTCATGTTGTTGCCTTCCCATACTTATCAATCTTATTGGCTCGATAAGCGGTTATCACCTTTGGCGAAACGCGATGGCGATTGGTTTTCTACAGGCATAATGGCAATATGCCCCATGCTCTCCCAGATTTATGCGGCGGTAACTTCGATAAGTATGCTGTCAGACTGAGGCAACGGAACATCCTGACCCGATTCACGCAGTCCCTCAATATGAAATTCTATTGCTTCCCGTATGAGCGCCGTAACTTCCTCGCGTGTTTTCGCAGCGGCAATACATCCGGGAAGATCGGGGACATAAGCGCCGTACCCAGTTTCACTCTGTTCTACAACGACCACGTATTTCATTGCGAATCCCTTTGCAACAGACCTGCTTGCTTCAGAATGGCGGACAATGCGCCAACCGGCACATCGGCATTCATATTTCCAGATACCGTAATCAGATTCGTTCGCTCTGGATGCTTGAACTGGCGATGACTGCCGCGACATCTGGCCTCTATCCATCCATCAGCGGAAAGCAATCATATGAGCTCTCGTACTTTCATGCAGCGTACTTCTATCTCCTAATAATTGTAACACATACCAAGGGTTTGTGAACATATTACGCGCAGGAGCAACAGTGCGCCGAAGAAACAGGAACGCGCCAAGCGTCCATCATACGGACTATTTCACCCGCACCAGAAAACTGCGCACTTCAAAGGGTTTTATGTTTATCGTGATGGTGTTGTCTTTTACGGGGATGTCGGTTTCGGGGTCTTCCATGAGGTTGCATTCGGTGACGTTGGAAACGGGAACGCCGAAGCGGATGCTTGCCTTCCCGCGCGCGCCGTGGGCTTCGTAGAGGCGCGCCACGAGGGCGTCGCTGTCTTCCGCCTGCTTGACGGTTTCCACGATGACGTTGGGGCGGTCGGTTTCCACGAGCGGGGCGGTTGCGGGCAACGCGCCGGGCGCGGTTTTGGCGGCGGTTGCGAGCAGCGGCGCGTTGAGCGCGTAGCCTTCGCGCACGGATTGGCCGCGCCAGTCGCCTTCGTGGGGCAGCAGCGCGTAGGTGAACCGGTGCTCCCCCTCATCGGCGTGGGGATCGGGGTTCACGGGCGAGCGCAGCAGCGACAGGCGCAGCACGTTGTCGCGCACATCATAGCCGTACTTGCAGTCGCTCAGCAGGCTTACGCCGTAGTCCGCCTCGGACAAGTCCGCCCAGTGATGCGCCGGGACTTCGAAGCGCGCATGGTCGAAGGCGGTGTTCTCGTGGGTGGTCCGTTCGATGGCGGCGAACTGGATGTGGTAGGTCGCCTTTGCGGTCAACACGTCCACGGGGAACGCCACCTTGAGCAGCCGCCGCTTCTCGTGCCAGTCCACATGGGTGTCCACGTCAATGCGCGGACTGTTGGCGTAGAGCGTGATGTCCTGGGTGAACACGCTGCGCTCGGTGCGGCGCACCACGCGCACCACGGCGCGGACCGGCCCGTTCTCTACAACCGCCATGGACTCCGCCTTGTCGGGTTCCGACATGATCTCCTCGAAGTTGTAGTCTATGTCCCACGCGTCGTTGGAGGCGGGACGGTCTTCAAACAGTTGCAGCGTATTGCCCAATGCGCCCTCCGCCAACACCTCGCGGTTCGCCTGTTTGTCATAGACGCGCCTGAACCGGCCGCAGTTGTCGAGGGTCACCTTCACATACCGGTTCTCCAGGGTCTTGGCGGTCGCTTTCAGCGGCGCTGTCGCTACCACCGCCTCGCCGGACACGATGTGATACACAGCGCATCCGTATGCGGGCACATTCCTCGCCTCGAACAACACCTCGCCGTCCGCCACGCGCTGCGACGGCGTGACGCTGCCGTCCGGCGCGATCACGTGGAACGCGCCCTTGGGCAATTTCACCTTCACCCGCGCCACGTCGTCCCGCGTCCATGACAGCGGATTCCACACCACCACCGGCGCGCCCTTGCCCGACGTGTCCATCTTGTCCGCGAGGAACGCCTGCGCCCCCGCCAGCAGCGGCTCCAGCATGTCGCGTATCTGCGCGTAATTTCGGTCGGCATCGCTGTACACTTCGGTGATGGACGAGCCCGGCAGGATGTCATGGAACTGGTGCGTGAGCAGGATGCGCCATGCGGCGTTGATGGTCTCATGGTCGTAGGGCTTGCCGTGCAGCGCCGCCACGGCGGACAGCCATTCCACGTTATGCAGCAGCCATTCGCACTTGCGGTTGTTGCGTTTCGCGCGCGCCTGCGTGGTCTGGCAACCGCGATGCAGTTCGAGATACAACTCGCCGTTGTGGACGGGCAGTTTTTCCGGCGGCACGCTTGCGCGCATCCGCTCGAAACAATCCTCGGTGCGGCTGAAGGAACACTTCGGCAGTCCGACCAGATTCGCGTAGCGCTTGCCGTATTCGATCATCTTGTGGGTCGGTCCGCCGCCGCCATCGCCAAAGCCGAAGGAAAAGGGCGCTTCGTTGACCAGATGCTTCTGCTGGAACTCGTTCCACTGGCGATCAAGCTGCTCCGGCGTGGTGTCGCCGTTGTAGTTCACCGGCGGCATGACGGCGCGGATGCGCGAACCGTCCACGCCCTGCCACCAGAAGTACCCGTAGGGGAACTTTGTATACTTGCTCCAGGAAATCTTGATGGTATGGAAGGTTTCGATGCCCGCCCGCACGAGCAGTTGCGGCAGCGACCACGGGAACCCGAAGGCGTCCGGAAGCCACGCCACCTTCGAGCGTCTGCCGAACTCACGTTCATAGAAGCGGTTGCCATACAGAAGTTGCCTCACCAGCGCCTCGCCGCCGGACGCGTTGCTGTCCTGCTCCACCCAGGTCGCGCCGCACGGTTCCCAGCGGCCTTCCTTCACGCGCCGCTTGATACCTTTCCACAACGCGGGGTAGTTCTCCTTCACGAACATATACAGTTCCGGCTGGCTCGCCGAGAAATGGAATTCGGGGTACTGTTCCATGAGCCGCAGCATGGTGGAGAAGGTGCGCCCCACCTTGCGCTTTGTCTCGCGCAGCGGCCACAGCCACGCCGTGTCAATGTGCGAGTGGCCGATGAGCGCGAGCGCGCCGTTGTGGGGCGACGCGGGGAATGCCTTCAGCCCGCGCTGGAGGAAGCTCCGCGCCTTCACTGCTGACGCGGTCAGCGCGTTGTCGTCCGGGTTGTCTATGTCCAGCATCCGCGCCGCATCAAAGACCCATGTCGCCAGCCGCCGCCGCGCCGTGTCTTCCGCAGGCATAAACTCCAAAGCATCCAGATAGGCGAGCCCGTCCCAGTATAAGTCCCACAAATCTTTGTTCATGACCGCGATATCCGCGCAGGCGAACACATGACTGCTGTCGAAGCGGGTGCTGGGACAACACTCCAGCGCGATGTCATATCGTGCGCCGCCCTTCGCCTTGTCCGCGAGCACGAGGCATTCATGGTTTCGGTCAATACCCTGCCACGGCACACCGTTGAGGTATGCCAGCCCTTCGCCGGACTCATGATGCGGTCCGACCCCCGCCACATGGGAATGGGCGCAGGGATTCAAAATCGCCACAGCGCATTTTCCCGCATACTCTTTGGGCAGCGTCGCATACATGCGGAACCACGTGGTCTGGTCGTAGCCGCCCCAGCGTTCCATCACCTTGAAAGGTTGCCAGCCGTTTTTGGGAATACTCTCCGGGCCTTTGCCCGTGCCGGTAACACACGAATACAACTCAGTGATGTTTCTGCGTTGCGAGAAGATACGTCCGAACAAATCACGGAAGCGGTTGCGCGCCTGCGCAAATTCAACATTCCAGTCAGCGTCAAAATGGGGCATGATAGAATCCTCAAGAGATAATGTATTAAGGGGGAAACCACAGGCGCAAATTATACGCGCATGACCGGCACGGAACACAAGAAATTGTGGTTTGTTTTTGACTGCGCAAGTCGCACTTGCGCAGTCAAAAGGAACCGACAAACACTATTACGACACATCAGGCTGGACAATACTGAATTGCTTCAGGATGGTTGTGTCATGAGCGCGCATCGCCGCAAATGGGCATGTATGCCGGCCGCTGCAACGGCGCTTGTTGCGTGCAACCCGTAGACAACATCAGCCGCGTCGTTTTTTCAACATACGCGCTCCGGCGAATGCCATTGCCAAACCGACCGCCGCTGCGCCCATCAAACCGGACACCGGCATGGCTTCACTCAGCACAAGCGTAAACACCGGCGACCATGCGGATTCGCTCCGTCCATGATCATACACTTCGCATTGGTAATCCCCTGCGTCCGCCTCCGATATGTCAAAGACGGTGTAGGACGATTCAACCGCGTCGGGAATAAGAACCGCAGGTTTTCCGAGGCTTGAAACCCGTCAGCATTCCGTTTATCATTGTCAGGGACAATCATCAAAAGAAGGAGCAACCCATGGAACAGGAACGTTTTCTTTCGCGGCGCGAGTTTACGAAAGTGTTGGGGCTGGGCGCGGCGGGCTTATCGGCGCTGTCGCGCGCGGACGCGGTTGAAAACGAGCCCTTTGCCATAGTCCATGGGCCGGTGGCGCAGTCGCCGGGCGCGGGCGAAGTGAATATCACATGGCACACGAACCGTCCCGCCGTGGCGCGGGTGTTGTACGGGTATGACGGCGCGTTGACCCGGACGGCGTTTACGAGCCGGGACGGGTTGGTCCCCAACGACAGCACCTGTCATGCCGTGCGCCTGACGGGACTCACGCCAGGCAGGCCTGTTCAGTACAAACTTGTGGCGCAGGAATTCAAGCGGTATGTGACACCTTATGTTGTGCGCTTTGGCGACACGGTTGAAAGCGATGTGTTCGCGTGCGCGCCCCTTGACCCGCACAAGGAGTCGTTCTCGTTTTTGATGTGGAACGACATCCACGACCAAAGCGGCATGTTGAAAGAGATGTTCGACGACGCGGACTGGGACGGCGTTGACTTCGTTGTGCTGAACGGCGACATCATTAACGATCCCGTCAGCGAACAGCAGATTTTCAACGCATTTTACGACGTTTGCGCGGAGCGTTTCGGGGCGCGGCTGCCGATGGTGTTTGTGCGGGGGAATCATGAAACGCGCGGCGGGCTGGCGCGGCGCCTCGCTGAATACACGCCGGGACGCGACGGACGCCCTTATTACTCCTTTGATCATGGCGCGGCGCACGTGGCGGCCCTTGATTCAGGCGAAGACAAGCCGGACGGCAACACGGAATATGCGGGACTGGTTGATTTCGCGCCCTTCCGCGAAGCGCAGACAGGGTGGCTGCAAGCCGACCTTGAAAGCGATGCTTCGCGTCGCGCGCGTTGGCGGATTATGTTGTCGCACATACCCATACCGCTCGCTCCGGACAATTGTTTCGGCGCTCAGGAGGTTGGACGGCTGTGGCGGCCACTGGCGAACGCGGCAGGCGCGCATCTCTGGCTGAGCGGACACAATCACCGGTTCTTCGCGGCAACCCTTCCGGGCGACACGTTCCATACCGTGATCAATCCGCCCGACGCCACGGTGCGCGTGGACGCCTCCCCTGAAACGCTGGCGGTGACAGTGGTTCAGAAGGGCGGCAAAATACTGCATCAACAAACCATAACCGCATAAGAAGGCATTATGACACCCGTTTCACGACGCGCTTTTCTGGGCGGCGCCGCGCTTGCGATTGCAGGCATGAACAGCGACGCGCCGCACCGGGCGGACCATGCGTCAAAAGAGAAACATCTCATGAATACTCAAAAGACGGCCTTATCATGCCCTCCCCTTATACGCGGTCATCTGCGCTGGTATGATCATGCCTTTGCCATGCGCGAGGGCATTGACGGCTGGCGGCGGGAATTGGATGACGAGCGCCGGATCGGCGCCAATCTGTTGTGGTTGTCCCATGTGCGTCCCGCATTGGACGCGAAAGACGCGGACACGCTGCGCGATATTTTCGACGCGTGCGCGGAACGCGGCATGGGCGTCATCATCGAAACAGGAAAGACGCGGGACTGGTATATCCATTGCGACGTCAAGCGGGAACTTGACGAGGTGCGCGCTGTGTGCGCTATGCTCGCGGAACGCTACGGCGACCACCCGGCGTTTTTCGCGTGGTATGTCCATCATGAAATTTACGCCGCATGGGACGCCTTTGGCGCGTACATTGACGAACTGTATCCGGCGGCGGTGGCGGCGTGCAAAAAAGCGCTGCCGGACAAGCCCGTTACGTTGTCCCCCTTTTTCATCCTTGACAAGGACAAGGTGTTCGGCGATTTTCGCTACGCCGAACCGCAGGAATACCGGGAATACTGGGCGCGTCTCATCCGGCGCAGCGGTTTCGACATCATCATGCTGCAGGACAGCGGCGAACACTTTTCCTATGTGACCATGGAGCAGCGCCGCCCCTTTTTCGAGGCCATGCGCGGCGCATGCGCGGAGGCGGGCGCAACACTGTGGGGCAACGTGGAGACGGCGGAGATGGTGGTGGAAAGTATCGAGAAATACGTTGCCCGGTACGGGCGCGTACATCATGCGAACGCGAAGGGGATACCCTGGCGCAATGTTCCCATAGACCGTCTGGAGCAAAAGCTGCGGCTTGCCGCGGAGTACGCCGAAAACATTGTGTCCTGGGGGTATTGCCAGTTTGGCCGCCCCCACCTGAACGCCGAGGCGAAACAATGGTATGAAGAATACAAGCGATACCATGACCGGGTGGCGGCCTCGATTGAGATGGACGGGGGTTTTGACGGATAATTTTTCCGCGTCCCGGCTGAAACCATATCCGGAGCAACAGGAGACACAGTAATGCGACAAAAAACGATGAGCCGCCGTTCTTTCCTCGCGTCAACAGCGTTCACCGCCGCGGGGACGGCTTTCGGGCTTTCGGGCAAACGCGCCCACGCCGGAGACGCCGCCAAAAATATCATTTGCATCCTTTGCGACGACATGGGCGCCGAGGAGTTGGGGTGTTACGGCAACACGCATCATGACACGCCCAATCTGGACGCGCTTGCCGCATCGGGCGTTCGTTTCGAGACTTTTTATGCGGCGCCCGTGTGCAGTCCCACGCGGGTATGTTTGATGACGGGGCGTTATGGGTTCCGCACGGGTTGGTGCAACATGCGTGGCCGGGCGGCGGGCGGCCCCGTCCGCCATGATGTTGATCTGGCCCGTGACGAGACCAATTTTGCGCAGCTGCTGGCGTCGGCGGGTTATGCGACCGGTTTCGCCGGAAAATGGCAACTCACCGGCGACAATCTTGAAACGATGCTTTCGGATGCGGGGTTTCAGGAAAGTCTGATATGGATTTACACCAACTATCTGGCCCAAGGGGAAAGCTACAAGGGCGGTTACCACCCGCCGGGCGGCGCGAAATCATCACGATACTGGCATCCGGGACTCGCCCGCAACGGCGCGCATTTTGCCACCACGCCCGACGAGTACGGCCCGGACATGTTCTGCGAGTTCTGTCTGGACTTCATCCGCGGCCACGCCCGGGAACCTTTCCTGCTCTATTACCCCATGACGTTGATACACCGTCCGTGGGTGGCCACGCCGGATACGCCTGAACTCCGGGGTGAAAACACGCGGGCCCATCTCAAAGCCAACGTCGAATACACCGACAAGATCGTGGGACGCATCGTGGATGAACTTGACAAACTCGGCATCCGCGAGAACACGATTATCATGTTCACCGGGGACAACGGCACGCAAGTCGCAGGCAAATGCACGCCCACGGAATGGGGCGCGCGCGTACCGTTCATTGTGAGTTGTCCCGGCACGGTGCCGTCGGGCGTGGTCAGCCGCGAGCTGTCCGACATATCCGATATCCTGCCCACCATGCTCGATTTCGCCGGGGTGGAACAGCCCCGCGACATCATGATTGACGGCCATAATATCGCGCCCTATTTGCGCGGCGAAACAGACGCCACACGCCGCGGGATGGTCTTCAGTTTCCTCGGCCAGTACCGCATCCTGCGCAATAAACATTATCTGCTCGAACAAAATTCGGCGGACGATTTTGGGCAATTGTTTTATTGCGGGGAAAGCCGCGACGGACGCGGCTATGTGGATGTTACCGACTCGAACGACCCGGATCATATCGCCGCGCGGAAACATTTTGAGATGTATCAAATGGGTTATCTCGTGCCGCCGACAACCGTGGCGGAACGGTTGGAGTTTGAAGCGCAGACCATTCCCAAACTCGAAGGTTTGAACAAATATCTGGCACAACTGGACAAGCGCATCCCGTTGCGCCGCGTGCCGTCCAGGCGGCAGCAGACCAGGAAACGCAGACAGGAACGGACGCAGGCCGCCGAGGACGAATAAGAACCGGTTGGGGGGAATAGTTCACGCCGTCCATACTGTCCACCCCGTCCATAAAACACCCTGTCCCAACGCTCCGCTTGAAATTCCCCGGCGGAAACAGTAGACTTTACACAGTGTGGTTTTGTGCGACGTCACTTTTTTACCAAAGGTTGGGAGAAGCGTGCCATGAATACGGCTACCAAAATAAACCTGTCTGTGATGATGTTTCTCGAATTTCTGGTCTGGGGCGCATGGTTTGTGACCATGAGCACTTACTTGGGCAAGTTGGGGTTTACGGGCGGCCAAATAGGCAATGCATATATTACCACCGCCGTGGCGGCCATTATCTCGCCCATCTTTGTGGGCATGATCGCCGACAAGTTTTTCCCCGCGCAGGGGCTGCTTGCCATTTTGCATCTCGTGGGCGCGGCGCTCATGTATTGGGTCAGCACGATTGAAACGCCGGGTCTTTTCTTCTGGGTTCTTTTGGCCTATGCAATTTGTTACATGCCGACGCTGGCGCTGGCAAACGCCATTGCCTTCAACCAGATGACGGACTCGGAAAAGGAGTTTCCCCTGATCCGCGCCAGCGGTTCGGTCGGCTGGATTGTCGTCGGCCTGTTTCTGGGTTTTGCGCGCATAGAGGATACGAACATTCCCATGCTCATCGCCGCCGGCGCCTCGTTGGTATTGGGCGTATACGCCTTTTTCCTGCCCCATACGCCGCCCAAGGGCGCGGGCAAAAAGGTGACTGTCGGTGACATTCTGGGCGTTGAAGCGCTGCGCCTGATGAAAGACCAATACTTCGCCATTTTTGTCATTGCGTCGCTGTTGATAAGCATGACCACGTCGTTTTATTTCGGATTTGCCAATATTTACTTCAATGAAAGCGGCATGCAATATACGGCGGCTGTCATGACCGGCGGCCAGTTTTCAGAGGCGATCTTCATTGCGTTGCTCGCCTTCTTTTTTGCCAAGCTCGGCATTAAGACCATTATCACGCTGGGCATGCTCGCATGGTCCGCGCGCTATTTCCTGATGGCGTACGGGGGCAACGACATGCCGCTCGTGTTGTTATGGTATCTGGCGATCATTATTCACGGCCTGTGCTTTGGTTTCTTTTTTATTGCCGGACAGGTCTACGTGGAAAAGGTCGCGCCCAAAGCCATCCAGGCCGGCGCGCAGGGATTTATCGCGCTGGTCACCTTTGGTATCGGCCATGCGTTGGGCGCCAAGTTCTCCGGCCTGATTGTGGACCTTTTCACCACGGAGGCGGGGCGCAACTGGACCAATATCTGGCTGTTGCCGGCGGTTATGTCGCTGGTGATAGGCATTTTGTTCTTCCTGTTTTTCAAGGTGAAACCGGCGGAGATTCCCGTGGAAGCGCCGGAAGAGGCGTCGGCGCAGTAAATTGCGCCCGCCGTTGAAACAGCAACGCAACCATGATATAGTGAATACGTCATGGTTGCGTTTTTTTGTCATAAATGCGGCGCCCCTTGGGAGAGCGACAAGCGGCAGCCCGGTTTCAAGGAGACCTGCCGGGGCTGCGGCGCTTATTTGCATTGTTGCAGGAACTGCCGTTTCCACACGCCGTCGGCGCATAATCAATGCTATATACCGAACACGGAATATGTGGCGGATCGCAAGGGGCTGAATTTCTGCGAGGAATTTGAGTTCAAAACCGGCGCGTCAGGACAGGATGCCGACGCCGGGAAACGACAGCAGGCGCGGGACGCCCTCAACGCCCTCTTTGGCGAGGAAGAAAAGAAGCCCGAGTCATTCGATGATTTGTTTAAGGAGTAACTTGTTTCAAGGAAATGCCGCGCATAAGACAGCGTTTTTTGCCGGGAATGCGGACGTCGGCAGAACGGGTCCAATCCTTGCATGACGCTGTGTCTTCTCATCATATTGACGTCTGTTTAGGGCAATGCCGCCGCCCTGTGGATTTTTTGGCGTGAAAATCAGTATAGTTGACACGCATACAACAAGGCGCACAGTCACAGGAGAATCCCCGCTTGTCCACAGTTCCCCCGACCATACATGAAATCATGCTGCGCGCGCAGGCCGCGCATACCGCCATACCCGGCTTTAACATTCCCTACCTGCCCATGATGGAACCCGTGGCGCGCGCGCTGCGCGACACGCGCTGTTTCGGCCTGGTCATGGTGGCGCGACTGGAATGGGAGAAGTTCGCGGCGGGCGGCGTGAAGCCCATTTACGAAACCTATCAGCAGGTGAAGGATGAGCGGTTCTCGCGGCTGCACTTGGACCATGTTCCGGTAATTGATGAAGACAACCTGCTTGTGGACTACGAGGCGATTCTGGCCGAGGCGGCAACACTGGGCTACGACTCGATTATGATAGACGGATCGCGCCTGTCCCTTGACGACAACATTGCCGCGACACGTCGCATTGTGGACATGGCGCACGGGCGCGGCGTGGCGGTGGAAGCGGAGCTGGGCGCGGTGATGGGACACGAATCCGGACCCATGCCGCCCTACGAGGAGTTGTTCGCATCGGGCAAGGGCTTTACCGACCCGGACGAAGCGCGGCGTTTTGTGGCGGAGACGGGCGTGGACTGGCTGTCCGTGGCGATTGGCAGCGTGCATGGCGCGATCAGCGCGACGGCGCGCCGCGAGAAGAAGCTGGAGGCGCGATTGAGCATTGAACGGCTGGACGCGCTGCGCGAGACGACGGGCGTCCCGCTGGTGCTGCACGGCGGCACGGGCGTCAAGAAGGAGTGCGTGCTGGAATCAGTGCGCCACGGAATTGCTAAAATAAACATCGCCACGGCTATCCGCCAGCCCTATGAGGCGCTTATGGACGCCGATCCTGAAGGCGCGTTGCAGGCGGTGTATGAGGCGACTGTTGCGGTGGTGCGTGATGATTTGGAATTAATGAACTCGGTGGACATACTCAACCCCGGCGCATGAGCCGGAAGAAAGGAAGCCAAAATGAAGAAGGAGAAGAGTTGTTTCGCGGTGTTCTTCGGGAACCGCGGCTTTTTCCCCGCGTCGCTCCAGGCGGGCGCGCGGAAGGAGATGACGGAAGTCCTGAAAAAACTGGGACACAAGACGCTGACGCTGGACGCGAAAGCCACGCGCCACGGCGCGGTCGAGACGCCTGCGGAAGGCGAGGTGTACGCGAATTTCCTGCGGCGCAACGCGGGCAAGTATGACGGCGTGATTCTGTGCCTGCCCAACTTCGGCGACGAGACCGGCGCGGTGGCGGCGCTCAAGGACGCAGGCGTGCCGATTCTTATACAGGCCTATCCGGACGACCTTGACAAAATGGCGCCGGAAGTGCGGCGCGACGCCTTCTGCGGCAAGTTTTCCATCATGGACGTATTTTGCCAGTACGGGCTGAAATTCACGGCGCTCAAGCCGCACACGGTATCTCCCGGCAGTCCGCGCTTCGCCGAGAACATTGATTATTTCGACCGGCTCTGCCGCGTGCATAAGGCGATGCGCAGCATGATCGTAGGCGCCATCGGCGCGCGCACCACGGCGTTCAAAACCGTGCGCATAGACGAACTTGCGCTGCAACGCCACGGTATCACCATGGAAACGCTTGACATGTCGGATGTGTTTGCCCGGATGCAGGCGCTCAAGATGTCTGAAAAGGCGGTGGTGGCAAAAGCGAAAGTCCTTCAGAACTATTCCAATTGGAAGGGCGTGCCGAAGAAGGCGTTCGAGACCATCACACGCCTCGGCGTGGTGCTGGATGCGATTGTGGACGAGTTGAAACTGGATGCGCTGGCGGTGCGCTGCTGGATTGAGATGCAGCGCCAGTACGGCATTTCCTGCTGCGTGTTGCTCAGCGAGATGAATAACCGTCATATCCCCGTGGGCTGCGAAGTGGATGTCGGCAGCGCCATCACCATGTACGCGTTGCGCAGCGCGTCGGGCAACGTGGCCAGCTGCCTCGACTGGAACAACAACTACGGCGATGACGACAATAAGTGCATCCTGTTCCACTGCGGGCCGGTGCCGCAGGCGATGATGACCGCCAAGGGCAATATAACCGACCATGCCATCCTCGCCAATGAAGTGGGCAAGGGCTGCGCTTACGGCTGCAACGTGGGACGCATCAAGCCGGGGCCGTTCTCCTTCGGCAACCTCATCACCGAAGACGGCAAACTGAAGTTCTACCTCGGCGAGGCGGAGTTCACCAAAGACCCGATCCCCACGAACTTCTTCGGGTGCGCGGGCGTCGCCCAGTTCCCCGACATGCAGCATACGCTGCAAACCATCGGCCTCGCCGGACATCGCCACCACACAGCGGTCACCCCGGGACATATTGTCGCGCCCGTGCAGGAAGCCATGGAACGCTACCTCGGCTACGACGTGACGATGGTGTAGTGACACAGTAATTTAGTCGGACGCTGTCGGACATTGTCTGACGGCGTCCGACGTGGTCGCTCAAGCGCCATTCTCAATAGAAGGCATGTTACAATACAGACAGACGCATAGCGTACAAGATGATTTACCGGTAAATTATTGAGGATTCAATGATGTCCGATTTTATTGAAGCCTATAAGGCTATTGGCGATGAGGAAGAGGATTTTGATATTGCCTTCTGGCAAGCGCAGGGCCCCGACGCCATCTTTGACGCGGCCATGCAACTGATTCTGGATGCGGAACTTATAAGGAACGGCGATGCTGAAGAACCCCGACTGGATAGAACTGTTGAGTCTTATCAACGCCTCTGACATTCGGTATCTGGTGGTTGGCGGGTATGCCGTCATGAAGTATACGGAACCGCGTTTCACCAAGGATTTGGATTTATGGGTGGCTACCGACGCAAAAAACGCGCACACGCTCTACCATGTCTTGAAGGAATTTGGCGCGCCGTTGGCCGGATTGACGGAGGAAGACTTCAGCGTTCCGGGGTATTTTTATCAAATGGGGCGTCCCCCATTGCGTGTTGACATTATGATGTCCATTCTCGGCGTTGAGTTTGATGAGGCTTGGGAACGGCGCGACGAAATGACAGTTGCGGGCCTGACCATCCCATTTATTTCCAGACAAGATTTGATACGAGCAAAAGAAGCCAGCGGGCGGCCACAGGATTTGATTGACGTGGACAATCTCAAAAAGGGCGATGAAATGGGGTAGCGTTACCCTGCTTGTTTTCGGCAGGGATTGACGTTGGCAATGCCCTTGAGCCGGCGTGTCCAACTGTTATTGGTTGATGTAGCAACACTTATTTTGGCTTGTGGCGATGCTAACTTACCTGCTTCTTTTTTGCGTCTCTTTCGCCGCCGCGCTGGTATCCGGTTCGGCGGGGTTCGGCGGCGCGTTGTTGTTGCTGCCGGTTCTTGTGCCCATGGTTGGCGTCAACAATGCCGTGCCGTTACTGACTGTGGCGCAACTGGTGGGCAACGGCTCTCGTGTCGCCTTCGGCTTCAGGCGGATTCACTGGAAGCCGGTGATTCTGTTTCTCTGCGCCGCAATTCCGTTGAGCATTGTCGGCGCGTTTACCTTTGTGCAACTTCCCAAGGGCATTGTATCGCGGTGCATCGGCGCGGCCATTTTGCTGTTTCTTTTCCTGCGCGCGCCGCAGGAAACGGCGCGCAGGCATGAGCGGGCGTTTTTGTTTTTCGGGGGCGGGCTCACCGGCTTTCTGTCCGGGCTGGTGGGCAGCGCCGGCCCTCTCGGCGCGGCGATATTCCTTTCGCTGCGCCTGAACCCCGTTGCGTACATCGCCAGCGAAGCGACCACCGCGCTGGCGATTCACGGCGCCAAGATGCTGGTGTATCAAAGATTTGTTGCGCTTGACGCCCGCTTCTGGGGGACGGCGGCCATTGCTGCGGCGGGAATGGTATTGGGCACATGGGCGGCGAAACGCGTCCTCTTGCGCATGCCTGCCAAAATATTCCATAAATATGTTCGCATTCTTCTGCTTGTCCTTGCGGCATATATGGTATTATTCGGGTAGGATTGGGCGGCGCTCAAAGCGGTGAGGGTATATTTCGTTTTTAGCGTTTGAACGATTTAAACGTCATCGAACAAGGAACGCAAGCCATGTTGCTTCAAACACAGCTTCAGCTATCAGGCAATCTTCTGTTTCGTTGGAGAAGTTATCTGCCGATTTTTCTTTTGGGGTTGCTTGTTGCTGCGATGCGCCATTACCAGTATCCGGGCGGAACTCATGAACTTGATTTTTTTTGGGAACTCCTTTGTCTGTTTGTCAGCTATTTCGGCCTTGCCATCCGGGCATACACGGTTGGCCATGCGCCTGCCAGAACGTCGGGCAGAAACACGGAAACCCAGATTGCCGATGTCTTGAATACAACAGGCGCCTATTCAATGTTGCGCAACCCGTTGTATCTGGGAAATTTTTTTATGGGTCTGGGGATATTCATGTTTGCTTTTCATATCTGGATATTATGCGTCTATGTCCTGTTCTTCTGGCTTTATTACGAGCGGATTATCTTGGCGGAAGAGGCATATCTGTCTGAGAAGTTCGGTGATGAATACCTGCGTTGGGCAGACAAGACCCCGGTCTTCTTCCCCAATCCGACGCTCTATGCGCCCCCGGCCTTGCCTTTCTCCCTGAAGACAGTGCTCCGCAGGGAATACAGCGGCTTTTTCGCGGTCATTGTGGTGATGTTCCTGTTGGAAGTTATCGGCGATATGTTCATCAATCACACACTATGGGTGCCGGTGGAACCGTGGTGGCTGATGCTGTTGGCATTTGGCGCTATGGTGTGGTTTACATTGCGTTCCTTGAAAAAATATACTCGAATACTTCGTGTGGATGGTCGCTGAGCAATAGGGTAGTCGAAAGAAAAATATCCGCCCATGAGCCCGCAGGCACTGACATCGGCGCATTGGGTTGCAAGACGGGCGAACTGGGTAAAGTGTTGGCGAACGCTACACCGTCAGCGTTTCCACATCCGCCGGTATCTTGCTGAGTACAATTTCGCGCAGGTCAATCTTGGCGCTTGCATTGTCTATGTCTATGCCGGAAATACTTCCGTCAGCGTCAAAATCCACCACAACCCCCTCGGATATCTCCCGGCTTTCCACACTCGGTTTGGAGGTCAAGTCTATATAGAGCGAATCCGTTTCTTTGTAGTATTGCAGTTTTATCGCTTAACTCTCCTGTCGGGAAATGCATTGTGAATTGTTGTTTTGTCCTCAAGTGTGATTACCCGAAGTATGCGCCCGTCTATTTATGTTGTTGTGGCGATGATGCTTGTTGCTGACAAGCATGTTTCGGACAAGCGATAAGACGCCAACCTTCATCACGCAGTTTTTGCTCCCCTTTTCGTATGTCCTCGACAATGCGTTTCAGGTCATAGTTGCATGATGCGGCATGTTGTTCGCGGTACGTGCGAATTTCATCTATTATTGGATTCATTATCGTCATACTCCTCAACCAACGCCTGCGGCGTACACAGTAATGATAAACGGGTACGAATGCTTCAAGCAAGAAATGAATTTGTATCGAATTGCGCCATTTTGGAAATTGGGGTATATTTGGCTTGTCGGACATTGTCGGACGCGGTCGGACTGGGTCGGACGTGTCGGACGATGCGGCGGTGGTATTTCCATCGTTCACGGTGTGCGTGAAAGATTCATGAGCGGCTGCTTTGGATTTTCAGCCTGACAAATGAGTATAGTTGATCAGTCATTGGACTGTGTTCGCTGAAGGAGAAAAATACCATGAGCCTTTTGGGCATTGACATCGGCACATCGGGTTGCAAGGCGGGCGCTTTCTCTGTGGAGGGGAAGCGTCTGGCGCTGGCCTATCGCGAATATCCGACGCTGCATCCCGCGCCGGGCTGGGCGGAGCTGGACAGCCGGTTCGTGATGCGGCAATTGGAGGATGTCATCCGCGAAGTGGCCGCCGCCACGGCTGCCGACCCCGTTACGGCGCTGTGTGTGAGCGCCATGGGCGAAGCCATGACGCCGGTGTCGGAGGGTGGCGAGATTCTCGGCAACGCCATACTCGGCGGCGATCTGCGCGGCGCGGAACATGCCGAGCGCATGAAGGCCGAAATCGGGCAGGAGGCCTTCTACCTGATTAACCCGAACATCCTCGCGCCGAACTATTCCCTGCCCAAACTGCTCTGGTTGCGCGAACACCAGCCGGAACTCTACAACGCTGCCTGAAAATTCATGCTGTGGGGCGAACTGGCGACATTTCTGTTCGGCGGCGAGGCGGTAACCAGTTATTCCCACGCGAACCGCACGCTGCTTTTTGATATGGAACAGGAGGACTGGTCGGACAGCCTGCTCGGTTGGGCGGACATCCCTCGCGACAAACTGCCGCGTACCGCCATGAGCGGCGCCATCGTGGGCGAGGTGTCACCGGCAAAAGCGGAAGCGCTGGGACTGCCCAAAGGCGTACAGATGGTATTGGGCGGCCACGACCAGTGTCTGAACGCGCTGGGCGCGGGCGTCATCAGCGGCGGCAAGGCGGTCTGCGGCATCGGCACCATCGAATGCATCACGCCCGTCTTCGATTTCATGCCCGACGCAGCGCCCATGCTCGCCACGGGACTCAGCATCGAAC
>DSBB01000436.1 GCA_011046175.1 Candidatus Hydrogenedentota bacterium
ACGCGCCCATCCCCTTCAAGAATGGAGCTCATCCAGAACGCCTCGCGAAAATCGCGCGTGTCCGAGACGGCCTTCCATAAATACGCCTTGCCGCCGGGACGCTGCCACGTGACCGCCAGTTTGTTTGGTTCGGGCTTTTCCCAGGAAATGGCGGGATACGATTTCCCTTGTTGCAATGCGTAAAAAAAGTGCGACAGGGCGGAAATGCCGTTAATGGTGGCGTCATGGCCAGTGTTCGGCTGGTAAATGAGATGCTTTTCACCGACAAGCCCCGGGAAATAGAAGTTTGCGGCGTCCACCGTCCAATAGGGGTCATTTGTGCCGAGGATCATCATTTTCGGCATGGTTAACTTGTCACGGTACGAATACGGATCAACCATGGCCTGAAGTTTTTTGCCGTCCTGGGAACGCATGCGCCGCTGCAAATCCAACTCCGTGTATTCGTCAATTTGATTGCTGTATTGACCGTAACATTCCATTTGGCGCTGCATTTGCGGTTCAATGTTGAGCATGTCAATCACGACGGGCGCAATGGCGATTACCCGCGGGTCGCCGCTTGCCGCCGCCAGCCAGGAAGTCCAGCCGCGCTTCGAGCCGCCGGTGAGCAGAAATCCTTTCACCTCCTGTTCAAACTGTTCGCGCATTATGTGCTGAACGGCGTCCATCGCCTTGACGGCGCTTTTTGCCATGGGCAGCAACAGAGGCCAGTCATCCCCTTCGCCCTTCAGGTATTTGTCGTAAGTGTACGCTATTAAATGGTCTTCACGCAGATCGCCGAACAACGGCTGATTGGGCACCTGGGTAAGCAGCGCAATGGCCGACTTTGTCGCTGCCGCCACCTGAATGGCCACGCGCGCTTCGCCGCCGTCCAAGCCGGGGGGCGTTTCGCGGATACTGCCGCCGCCAATGACCAGCGCCATATTATCGGGATACGACACCTCTTTCGGCGTTATAATGGCGAGCCAATGCCGCCAGGGAATGTCCTGCCATGTTTGAGATGTCAGAGACGCAATGGTGACGGTACCTTCGGTGATGGAGCGAGTTTCCACGACTTCAAACTGGAAACTTTCGTCAGGACGGTTTACGTATTCCACAAGGTCGGCGGCAATGACGGGCGCAATCGCCAGTATCAACAGAAACACACACAACACACGGTAAAAACGTTTCATTTCTGATTTTCCTCCTTTTAGCGGCGCTATCCAACCGCTGTCTTAATGCACCTGCTGAAGCGCATGCAGCGCAAATGACAGGCCGGAACACCCGGTTTGTTCACAGTTTTGACGACATCCGAACCGTTTTGGTTTCCCAATTGTGGTTCAACGGTTGACATAAGCGGCCGTGCAACCTATTTTGTTGTCATGCGGTCATATTGAAACATTACAGCGGTGCGCATCTCAACAGGACATCATCAATGGCTTCCAGTACAAAGCGGGTATCCTTGGCATTATTCGTGTTGCTCTTCACAAGCGCCACGGTTCAATCGGAACCCTTGCGTTTGAACCATATCCAGGTGATTGGAACCCATAACAGCTACCATGTTGCGCCTCAGGAATGGGTAATGGAGACGCTTCAGGGAGTAACACGGGAGGCGGATGGCTGGAACTATACCCACGCGCCCCTTGACACGCAGCTTGAACGCGACGTATACAACTTCGAACTGGATTTGCATCCCTTTGAGGAAGCTTTTGAAGTTATGCATGTGCCAATTGTGGACGCAGGCAGCACATGTCCGTTGTTCGTGGATTGTCTCCAAACGGTGTATGAATGGTCAACGCGAAACCCCAAACATATTCCCATCAGTTTCCTGTTGGAATTCAAAATTCGGGAGGCGACGTTGGATGGGCGCCCGCTGAAGGACTTGAATGAGGCGACGCTGTTATTGTTGGAGCAAGAGATTCTGTCCGTATTTCCCCGTGAACGCATCATTACCCCCGATGATGTGAGAGGCGACTCGCCAACGCTGACGCAGGCGGTTCAGGAGCGCGGTTGGCCGTTGCTGGCGGAATCTCTGGGCAGGGTGTTCTTCGTAATCCACAACCGCAGCGGTCTGCGCGCCGCCTACACTGAAACCCGTCCTTCGCTGGAAGGCCGGCTCATGTTTGTAAATTCGGCAACCGACCGTGATGACTGCGCCTTTATTGTGGTAGATAATCCCTATTCGGAACGCATCCCCGACTACCTGCAAAAAGGGATAATGATTCGGGTGCGCGCCGATTCCGGCCTGCGACAGGGACGCAGCGGCGATGTTTCCCGCCGTGATGCGGCATTTGCCTGCGGCGCGCAAATCATAAGCACGGATTTTCCCACGGGAGAAGCCCATCCGGACACCGGATATGTGGTTAAGTTTCCCGGCGCGCAACCGGTCCGATGCAATCCCCGTTACAGCCCGACGGATTGCGAAGAGCAATTGAAGCGCATCCTGAGCGGGAAGCAATAACCGCTTGAATAACGGCGATTTCTTTTCTTTTTGATTTGGAATAACGGTTGCCAACCTGCTATAGTATTCCGTGATTGAAACGCGAAACGGTTCTTGGGGAAGCCTTGGCGCAATTTTATTGTCCGCAACGGAAGGGGCGGCCTGACGAAAAGTTTCGGTTTCCAATACTAGCGCGTTGAATGTGTTTGTGGGATATACGTAAAGCGCCTTCACCTCGTCATGCATCGGGGGAAAAGGGCACAACATTCCCGTTTTTCGTGGATAGGAGTTCTTATTATGCGTGAATATACTATTCTGCTGGATGCCAAAAAAATGCCGGATGTCTGGTATAACGTACTGCCGGACCTGCCGACGCCACACGCGCCCGTGCTGCATCCGGGCACACAACAACCTGTGGGTCCCGACGATTTGTCCCCCATTTTTCCCATGGGCTTGATTGAGCAGGAGATGAGTCCAGAGCCGGAAATTTCCATTCCGGGCGAAGTAATGGACAAATACCGTCTGTACCGGCCCACACCGTTGCGCCGCGCATGGCGTCTCGAGGAAGCGCTCCAGACGCCGGCCAAGATTTACTACAAAAATGAAAGCGTAACGCCTTCCGGCAGCCACAAGATCAACACCGCGCTTGCCCAGGCGTATTACAACAAGATTGAAGGCGTGAATTCACTAAGCACGGAAACGGGCGCCGGGCAATGGGGCACCGCCCTTTCCATTGCGTGCGCCATGTTCGATATGAAATGCCAAGTGTTTATGGTGCGGGTGAGCTTCGAACAGAAACCCTATCGCAAGAGTATGATGGAAGCCTACGGCGCCAGTATTCTGCCGAGTCCAAGCGACGCCACCGAAGTGGGGCGGAAACTTCGCGAAGCCTATCCCAACACCACGGGCAGCCTCGGCATGGCCATTTCCGAGGCGGTCGAGGTTGCCGTGATGAGCGGCGGCACGACAAAATACAGCCTCGGCAGCGTGTTGAACCATGTTTGCATGCATCAGACCGTCATTGGCCAGGAAGCCAAATTGCAGATGGAAAGCGTCGGCGACTATCCCGATGTGGTTATCGGGTGTTGCGGCGGCGGCTCGAACTTCGCCGGCATCGCTTTTCCCTTCGTGCAGGACAAGTTGAAAAAGGGACTCGATACTGATTTTATTGCCGTGGAACCGACGGCCTGTCCGACATTGACGCGCGGCCCGTATGCGTATGATTTCGGCGACACGGGACAACTTACGCCGCTTATCAAACAATACACGCTCGGGCACAACTTCATGCCGCCCGGAATCCATGCGGGCGGCCTGCGTTATCATGGCGTGGCGGCCACGGTGGCGCATCTTGTCAAAGACGGCGTTATGCGCGCCGTCGCCCTGTACCAGAATCCGTGTTTTAAGGCCAGTTTGACATTTGCGAAGTGCGAGGGCATTCTTCCCGCGCCCGAATCGGCGCACGCTATTTGCGCCGCCATGGACGAAGCCGTCAAGTGCCGCGAATCAGGCGAGGCAAAAACCATTCTGTTCAACCTAAGCGGGCATGGCCACTTTGATTTATCCGCCTACGACGCATATTTGAGCGGCAATATGCAGGATGTTGCGCTTGAGGAAGAGGCTTTGCAGAAGGGATTGGAGAGCATCCCGCAGGTGAATGAACCCAGTTAACAGCCCTGGCGTCCGGCTTATATGCCGGACGTGAAGACGGTTGACATTGATCTTATGGCGCGGTTGCGCGCGTCGAAAGGCGCCGCGCAGCCGCGTATTCCGTTAAGGCCTCCCGCCAGTGGCTCATAATATTAATACCGGCCTCATTGGCGCGTTTGTTCTCAAGTGCGACAAAATTCGGACGCCGCACCTTGGATTGAAAATCGGCCATCTTCGCGGGCGTTACCGTTGTCTGGACGTTGGTTTCTTCAAAAATCGCCTTGGCGAACTCGTACCACGAACATACCCCCGTGCATGCGGCATGATAAACGCCGGGGCGCGCTTTTTCCGCCAATAGGCGCAGCTGCCGCGCAAGCGCGAGCGTGCATGTGGGCGAGGTAAATACATCCGTTACCACCTTGATTTCGCGTCCCGCGGCGGCGAGGGACAGCATGGTCTCCACAAAATTGCGCCCCCCTTTCCCGCGGCAGGGCGCAAGGCCGTATAAAGCGGCGGTGCGGACGATCAAATAATCCGGACATATCGCCGCAATCAGATGTTCCCCCGCGCATTTGCTCGCGCCGTAAACGTTGAGCGGCGCCGGCGGATCATCCTCCCCATAGGGGCGCAGCGGTTGGGGAGGAGCGCCGCCAAACACATAATCAGTACTGATATGCAGCAGGCGCGCGCCCGTCTGCGCGCACGCCTGCGCCACCCATAAAGCGCCCGTCGCATTCACCATGAAAGCGCGGGCAGGCTTTGTTTCGCATTGCTCCACTTCGTGTTCCGCAGCCGTATTGACAACAATATCAGGACGCAGGTCATGAATAATCCGCTGCACGGCGGATTGATCGCAAACGTCCAGCGTAATGTCGCTGCCATCCAAGTCAGCCCTGTACAACGCCTCGTTTGAAAAAGCGGCGCAAAGATCAACGCCCAGCTGACCTGCCGCCCCTATGACTAATACACGCATGACAGGATTATCCTCCCGCCCCAAAACACGGGTCATTTCTCAATATCGTGAGACCCAGGAGAAACGCACATTTCGGACTTGCTTGAATGAGTATACTACGAAGAATCCGCCAAATAGTAGCTGGTCAATTAACGAACGCGCAGTTTTTCAAATGATTCAAAGTAGCATTCCAGATTTTCCAAGGGAATGCCGTTGGGAATGTGGTTGCTGACGCACATGAAGTATCCGGGGCAGTGTTTGCCCAGCGAAACGCATCGCGTCACTTCCCCGCGGATATCGCACGGCGAGCCGTACTGAAGTATGCGGCAGTCAGCGTTTCCAATAATGACGTGCGTACTCCCGTATTTTTGCACTGCCTCATTAAGCGATGTGGACGGTTCAAAGATAAATCCATCCGCGCCCGCCAAAGCTATGTCGTCCATGAACATGGTCCACAAGCCGTCGGCGCAAAAGATCACTTTTCTATCCCGTGCATGGACCGCATCCCAGAACGTTTTATACCGCGGAAAAATATAGCGGCGATACCATTCCGGAGAGAACACGGGGCCATTCGCCCACACAATGTCGTCGTGACAAAGAAACACCGCCATGTCCGTGTCCAGCCAAGCGTGTATTTCCGCGAGCGTGAGCGTCGCAAATCCTTCAAGCACGCGATCAAAACGCGCCGGATCCGTTTGCGCGGCCATCATGAACATCTCCCAGCCGAAGGCGCGGATGCATGCGCTGAAAAGGGTGTGGTAGCGACCGCCGGAAAAGACGGCGTGGGGATACAACCGCCTGCAGTAGTCTTGATTGGCTTGAAAACGTGCGACAAGCGCATTGTGCGGCGGCATGCCGTATTCTTCAACGGGGTCTAACGACAACACGTCCTCGACAGTCTTGAAGGGGCAGAAGGTTTCACAATCCTTCGGATCGCTCTCGCTCCACTCCGCATGTCCGAGTTTGGTGTGGCGCCCCTCGCGCAGCCACCATTCGTCCTGGTTCTACGCAAAATCAAAATCCATAACGCGGGTTATTTCAGGCCAGGCCAGATACCGTTGTTCGGGATGCCGCGTATCAATTCCCGTCTTGCGCAGTATGAACACATCGTTGTCCACAAACTCCACCTGCGGTATTTTGTCGGGCATATCAAGGTTAATGGCTTGCCAACCGCGTTCATAACTCATGCATGGTGTTCTTTCGGCAGATGTGTTGGATATGTCAAAGCCTTCCGGCATACCGGTCGGCCAGTTCTTTTTCAACTTCCCCGAGGACGTCAGTAAACGGTTGTTTGTCCAGACTTTCCAGCAGTTTATCATAACCATGCAGGCGCGATGCGCGTGTTACCGAGTTGGGCACGGCAATACAATACAGCGAAGCGGCACGGGCGGCGGCGACGCCTTTTGGGGAATCTTCGACAACAAAGACCCTGTCCGGGTCCGCTCGCAGCCGGTTCAACGCGAGATGATACACCGCCGGATCGGGCTTGACGTTATCAACCTCGTCTCCGCAGACGATTGCGTCAAAACAGCTCAGAAGATTCAGACGTTTCAGATGTGCGGGCACCCAGTTGCGGCTTGAACTGGATACGGCGGCCAGTTTAAGTCCGGCTGACTTCACAGCGGCAAAAGCGTCTGAAATTCCCGGCATTTCGCCCAGCTGATAAACGCGGTGAAGATAACATGCGCGACGCGCGCCATTCACAACGTCCCGGTCAAGAGCGCGCCCCGTCTGCTCTTCCAGATAAGCAAGGGGATCAAACACGTCGTAGTTGTATCCGCCAACGTTGGCCGCCCACTTGTCAAGGGGCAGATGACAACCGTGTGCGGCGTAGGTATTCCGCCATGATTCATACAATGCCGTCTCGGAATCCATGATCACGCCGTCAAAATCAAAAAGCGCCGCTTGCAGACGTCTTGGTCTGAAAGACACGCCTGCGGCCTTACCGGGCGTCACGCGCCGCCTTGAACGCCTCGGCGTAGCGCCGGGCATTTTCCGCAAGTCCTTTGAAGTCCTGCGCTTCAATCATTTTTTTGCTGACCAGATTGCTGCCGACACCGACGGCGGCCACGCCCGCCTTGACGAAATCGGCAAGATTATTCAGGTCAACGCCGCCTGTGGGCGCGACCGGTATTTGAGGCAGCGGCGCGCGCACAGCCTTGATGTAGTCAAGGCCGCCGCAACTGGCGGGAAACACTTTAATAATATCGCCGCCCATAACCCACGCATTATAGATTTCCGTCGGCGTATACGCGCCGGGCATGCAGGGCTTTCCATAGCGATGCGCCATAAGAATGATTTCCTGCGACGTAATGGGGCACACAATGTACTGCGCCCCCGCAAGTATTGCCAACCGCGCTGTTTCGCCATCCAGTACGCTGCCCACGCCAAGGCACACGTCCGCGCCCGTGAGCGTTTTCGACGCCGCTTCAATGCATGCCAGCGCGCCCGGCGTGGTCATGGTGACTTCGATGCATCGCACCCCCCCTTCCATGACCGCCTCCACGGTGCGCACCAGCCCGTCGCTGCTGTCCGCACGCACAATGGCGATAATGCCGTTTTGCGTCAAATAATTATGTATCGCCTGTTTGTCCATGTGTGTATCCTTCGGTTAGATGTCCTGTGGCAGGTTGATGTGTTGACCGGACGCCGCGGAATCATAAGCGGCCTGCAGCACGCGCATGTAACGCAATCCATCGGCAAAATCGGGATGGTAAGGGACGCCTTCCCGCACGGCTGCGACAAAATCCGCCTCCACCGTCCAATTCTCCAAATCATATTCTTCCGCCGGATGAAGCTGCACCGGTTCCATCGTGCCGTTACGCTTCAAATATAATATGTCGTTATTCGCGTCATAGTGAAGCGCGCCTTTGTCGCCGTAGATGTCTATGGCGTCTTCCGCGACTCCTGAGACGCCGCTGATGATGTAGTGTACCGGCAGACCGTCTCCAACAATTGTGTTTACAGCCATTTGATCGGGAATATGCACGGTCGCAAATGCGCCGCTTTCATCCCGCCGCTCCGGGGTGTACAGAAATGTTTCCGCGCTGACCCGGCGCGTATTTCCAAGCCAACGGTGTATCACTTCTATATACATGCCGAAAGTTTGCATGTTCAGTCCGGATATGTGGTGATCTTTGCGCCAGGTCATGGGTGTCGCCGCATCCACCCAGAGGCTTGAAAAACTGCGGACATTCGCGTAACGGACGCTTCCGATAATGTCTTCACGTAGGATACGCGCAATGACGCGGTCAAAACGCATGCCAATGGGAACGGGACACAACGCGGCCACCTGGTCGGAAAAACAGGCCGCGTCATACATGAGTTCCGCTTCCTGGCGGTTGCGCGCCATGCGTGCTTGACAAAATACGTGTTTTCCCGCTTTCAACGCGGCAACGCTTACTTCGCAGTGCATATAGGGCCATGTGCCTATTACGACCGTATTTATGCCGTCATGCGCGACAATATCCCGCCATGTGTCGCACACTTCCGGTATGCCGTAATCCCGAGCGGCGCGCTCTGACGATGGACGCGAACGGTTTGCCACGGCGATAATTTTTACATCGCTAATCTTTTTGAAGCCCGGCACATGTCGTTCGCGGCAGATGCCGCCCAACCCGACGAAACCCAGTAAAATCTCCTCTGTCATACCATCCCCTTTCACGCTCGGTAAAGGCTGCGGCCTATACCCATCGCTTCCCGGCAGGACTCGACTGTTTCCAACGCCACAGGCGTCACCCGTTTGGCGTTTTCACGCAAAAAATCTTCAATGGATGCGTCATTATTGTTTGGATCATTGTATTTTTCAATAATCGGCGCGTTAAACAGGGAAACATATTCCGCAACGGTTTTCTTCAGAGCCCCGTAAAACTTGCCGCCGGCGCGGTACTGCTCCAAGTAATCCAGATATACTTCCTGAGGAGCAAGCAGGGATAGTAAACGATACAGCACTCCCACGCCGGAAGGCATTTTTGCAATGACCATGTCCGGTTCATTGCTTTTTGTATCCAAAGGTTCCGGATCCGTGGTGGTGGGAACCGCTTTGATCTTGCGCAATACCGTGCTCGGATCATCAAGAAGATCAAGGGTGTTGTTTTCGCTTTTGCCCATCTTTTCGGAGCCGTCCAGCCCGGGCAAACGCAACGCGTCCCGCCCAAGCGGGCGCGGCACGTGCAACACCTCGCCAAAACGGTGATTGAACTTGGTCGCAATGTCGCATGCCATTTCCAGATGCTGACGCTGATCATCGCCCACGGGCACCGCGTCGGCGCGGACAATAAGGATGTCCGCCGCCATTAAAACAGGATAACCGAGCAGTCCATAGGAAAGGGGATTGCCTTCAACCTTCGGATCGCTTTGTACTTTCGACAATTTATCCTTGTACGTGGTGCCGCGTTCCAGATGGCCGATATTCGTGACCATGCCGAGCAACAAGGTCAATTCCGCGGTGCAGGGCAGATCGCTCTGCCGATAGATGACGGATTTTTGCGGGTCAAGACCGCATGCCACATAGGTGCGCAGCATGTCGAGGGTGGCGCGGTAAATTTCCTGACGGTCCGTTATGGTGGTCAAAGCATGGTAATCGGCGATGAAATAATAGCAACAGGCGCCTGTCTCCTGCAAGCGCAAAAAATGCTTGATTGCGCCGAAATAGTTGCCGTAATGCAGGCGGCCTGTCGGACGTATTCCTGACAGGATGACTTCTTTTTCTTGTGACATCAATTCTTTTCCTTTTTTGCGGGGATACACTCCACTGCGGCGAGATCACTAGCATAGCGGATTCCGCCCGCTGATTTCCATAGACGATTTTTAAGCGCTGTGGTATACTGTAGCGGAAGCTTGAATGGTGAGTTTTGGACGTGAAAGTCAAAAGTTCGTCGGGAAAAGAATTATGAAAACGATGTCCATGCATCTTCTGGTGGTGTTGCTTGTTGTCACAACGTTGGCGGGGTGCCCTTGGCGGCGAGGCAATATTGAATTTACCAGCGCTGACATGGGCGTAAATTACCCTGGCGGCTTCACGGGGATTGCCGCGGACGGCAGCCGCGAGGAGGCGGCGGACGGTGGGGAACGTGAATTAATAGAGCCTGATGTGATCAGACGGCACAATAACCTGCTTTATATACTCAATCAATACCGCGGACTTGCCATTGTGGATTTATATACGGAGACAATGCTTTCCCAAACGCCTCTCCTGGGGCGTCCCCGCGATCTGTATCTCGTCGGCAAGCGCGCTTATGTGCTTGTCAGTTGCGCTCAAGATGTCCATTACGGAGAATTCGGCTTCCACGTATTTTATAGTTCCCGGATTTATGTGCTGAACATCACCGATCCGGCCAAGGTCGTAATTGAAGGCGTATCAGATTTTGAAGGCGATCTGGTGGACAGCCGTTTGGTGGGCGACGTCATTTATGTGGTATGCAGCGATTACACATGGTATGAAGGCATATCCGGAGGCGATGTCGTCATGACGGACGCCGCGCGAAAATCGTACGGTTCCGTCAAGGCGACAAGCTTCAACATAGCGAATCCGGTCAACATCACTGCGGTGGACACCCTTTCATTCCCAGGACATGGCAACCTCATTCAAGCCACAAACTACGCGATATTCAGCGTCACCTCCGATTGGGATTCGACGGGTGGCGCAACAAGTTATATCAACTACATTGACATAACCGATCCGCAGGGTAAAATCACGCTCCGAGGGGTTGCAACAGCGCCGGGATATATGACCGACCGCTTCAAAATGGATGCATGGGAAAATGTTTTGAGGGTCGTTACAAATACCGGCTGGCCGGAACAGGAAACATACATAACCACATTTGATATTGCAAATCCCGACCAAATACGGCAGTTGGGACAAACCATGCTCGCCGACGCCTCCGGCGAAACGCTTTTTGCCACGCGTTTTGACGGCCCGCGCGCGTACATCGTCACCTATTTTATGGTGGACCCGCTGTTCGTGATCGATCTTTCCGATCCGGCAAATCCACAAGTGAAGGGGGAATTGAAAGTACCCGGCTGGTCCACGCACATAGAACCTTTGGGCGACAGACTTATTGCGTTGGGTGTGGATGACAAGGATGGCGGGCGCAGGGTTATGGTAAGCCTTTTCGACGTTGGCGATCCCGGGAATCCGCAACGCCTTGCGTATGAAAGTTTCGGCGATGATTGGGCGTGGTCCTCGGCATATCATGACGTGAAAGCTTTTACCATTACCGAAGACATGCTGCTGATTCCATTCAGCGGTTGGAATGACACAGGCGGTTATGACCGATTGCAGTTCCTATCCTACACAAGAGACACCCTTGACACACGCGGACATGTGGATTTGCAGGGAAGCGCGCTGCGGTCGTTCGGCTATGAGGGCCTTTATTATGCCGTGACCCAGGAACAACTTGCCGTCATTGATTCATCGAATATAATGGCGCCCTTTATCGCCGCCGCCGTTCCTTTGGCGGAAAACCTGGTGGATACGGCGCCGCTTCCCAATGGCTGGCTTGTTGAAGTCGTTTCCAGAAATGACTCGAGGGACACCGTGTTGTACGTATCCGAACCGATCTCCGGCGCGGTGGGCAATGCCGTTTCCATTGCCGTGTCCAATGTAACGGATACGTTCGTATGGCATAACGCCCTTGTCCTAGTGGGCGAAGTATATGAATATGAGCCTGAATATAATGCCCGGTATCATGTGTATCTTGTTGATTACCGCGTACCGCAAAAACCCGTTTTACGGCGCGAGTGGCAGGTTGACATGCAGCCTTGGTGGGGTTGGGGTTGGTATTATCCCGCAATGGAAGTGGATGCGATTCGCCGCGGGAAAACCGCGAAACAGTACTGGAATATCTATGGCGGCGACGCCAAACGCGCGTGTATGGAAGGCGATTTTCTGTTGTTGCGCGGCGTTGTCGGTGATTACGACAGGACGCTTGGCGAGGCAGAGCCCTTGGAAGGGGCGGCCTTAATAGACGTTGCCGATGAGGAAAGTCTCGTGCTTGTTGGTCTCGGATACGAGCAGGTTGTTGACATTAAGGCGGCAGAGGGGCAATTCTACATAACCGGCAAAATTCAAGCGGGAAATGATCGGCAACGGCGAAGCCTCTGCGCTTATTACCTGCACATTTTGAATCCGGCAACGCAAGAGGTGGAAAACACGTACAATGTCCCGGGAATATTTCGACATTTGCTGCCGGAAACGAATTATCTGCTTTTTGAAGACCACCAATACACCGATGAGTGGAATATAATAACACTGGCGAGATGTGTTGAAGTGACTAAAAAGAAAGTGCGCGTGTTAAATTCATTGGCAATGCCGTCGGGGTATTGGGACATCGCGCCGGACGGCTCAAATCTGTGGTATTGCGGACATCATGATGCGTATGAGGATGAACAAGGCGCCGACGGAACACCCGTTTCATCCGATTCGAACCGCCTGAAACAGGATGGCGCCGGCGCTTGGATATTGGGAAAATACACGGTGGATGAATCCGGCGCTTTTACACATAAGCAGGAACTGACGTTGGGACCAATCTGGTGTGATCTGCTGAACGTAAAAAATAACCAAGCCTATATATCTGTGCAATCTGCCGCATTGGCGCATTGCAACTTTGATTTGTCACCACCCGCCGTCGAGGAAATCATTCCCATCACGGGGTATCCGAGAACCATCCGATTCAGTACGAACAACGTGTACATATCATTGGGCTACAACGGACTGACGCTATTGCCGCTCCTGTAACAGGCAGACGCAAGTGTTACGCATCAAACGAAATAGACTTATCCAGTCAAAAGAAAATGCGGGGCGACCCGTCGTTTTGTTTATCGGGAAAATCTGAAAAATTTGATTTATGCCGGAGAACCTTGTATCCTACAGCAGCGGCAGTTTTATCGGATAGAGTCAATGACGAAGCAACAGTCAACAGTTTATTTGTGTTTAGGCGCCAATCTTGGCGACCGGCTGTTGGCATTACGGCAATCTGTTCGACATCTTGACGAACGCGATGACTTGAATGTGCGCAAAGTATCAGGCGCTTACGAAACTGAACCGTGGGGGTTGCCGGAGCAACCCAAATTTCTGAACATAGCAGTGGAGATTGAGACGGCGCTTGCGCCGCTTGAACTTCTGCATGCGGTGAAAGCGTTGGAAAAACGCATGGGACGCCTGCCGGAAGAGCGTTGGGGCCCCCGCCCGATTGATATTGACATTATCCTGTGGGGGCGGCTGGTAATGCGCACGCCGGAGCTGACCCTGCCGCATGAACACTTCAGGGTTCGTCATTTTGTGCTGGCCCCGCTTGCCGAAATTGCGCCCTGCGCGTTGGACCCGGAAACCGGGCTTACCGTGAGTGAACTGTTGCATGATATTGAGCCGCAGGCGGCGATAAGACGCGCCGATGTGATATTTTCTTGAACCGCTCCGCTTGGAGCCCAACCAAGGGACCGGGACGGGTTCGTCACGGTTCAGGGAAGAGAGATATGGGAGCAATAACAGCAGCATCCTTTCGCGCGTTAAAAGCGAAGGGCGAAAAAATTGCAGTTCTTACGGCTTACGACTACCCCACGGCGACGCTGATGGACGAAGCGGGCGTGGATGCCGTGCTCGTCGGCGATTCGGTCGCACAAGCCGTCATGGGAATGGAAAACACCCTGGGCGTGACCATGGATATGATGATGCACCATGTGCGTATGGTGCGCCGGGCGGTAAAACGCGCCATGTTGATTGCCGACATGCCCTACCTTTCCTACCAAATAAGCCCTGAAGAGGCGGTTCGCAATGCCGGACGCTTCATTAGTGAAGGCGGCGCGCAGGGTGTAAAAATTGAAGGACCGGTCGTTTATTTCGGAGAGGTGATTCGCAGTTTGACCAAAGCGGCCATTCCCGTCATGGGGCATATAGGGCTTACCCCGCAGTCTATTCACCAGATGGGTGGATACAAAATACAAGGGCGCGGAGAAGACAAGGCAAGACGCCTGCGCATGGAGGCGCTGGAACTTCAGAGCGTAGGATGTTTCGCAATCGTGTTGGAATGCGTCCCCGCGGAAGTGGCAAAGGAAATTACGTTAAGCCTTTCCGTGCCCACAATCGGCATCGGCGCAGGCCCCGACTGTGACGGGCAAGTGCTGGTAAATCATGATATGCTGGGCTGGGGAAAAACAAAATTCACCAAGACCTATGTGGATGTGCGCGGCGCGATGAGCGCAGCGTTCGGTTCTTATGTGGAAGAAGTCAAAAAGGGCGTTTTCCCGGGTCCGGAGCATTGTTACGAGTGAAGATTATTCAATCTCCGGAAGAGATGCGCGCATGGTCGGATGAACAGCGGCGGCGCAACAGGACAATCGGGTTTGTGCCCACAATGGGAGCGCTTCATGAAGGGCACTTAAGCCTTGTGCGCGCCGCCGTGAACGGAAATGATGCGGGCGTAGCGAGCATTTTTGTGAATCCGACGCAGTTCGCGCCCACTGAAGATTTCGACCAATATCCGCGCCCCTTTGAAGATGACCTGGCAAAACTGGGCGCGGAAAAGGTGGAAGTCGTTTACGCCCCCGACGCGGCAGGCATGTATCCGGACGCCTTCTCCACATACGTTCTGGTGGAAAAGGTCAGCCAGGGATTATGCGCCGGAAGCCGGCCGCATTTCTTCCGCGGCGTGGCCACGGTGGTGGCAAAGTTGTTTAACGCCGTGAAGCCGCATCGGGCGTATTTCGGCCAAAAAGACGCGCAGCAATGCGCTGTGATAAAACGCATGACGCGCGATCTGGATATGGGCGTCGAGATTGTTGAAATGCCCATTGTTCGCGAACCTGACGGACTTGCCATGAGCTCGCGCAACCAGTATTTGACGGAAGAAGACAGACGAAAGGCGTTGTGTCTTTCCCGGGCGCTGTTTCTGGCGGAAGAAATGCTCAAAAATGGCGAGCGGAATGCGCAGGTTATTATAAGTGCAGTGCGCAACGCCATGCGTGATGTGACCATTGATTATGTCGCTTTGGTGGACGCTGAAACAATGGCGCCGCTGGAAACGGTGACCCGTCCGGCAACGCTGGCGGTGGCGGCATTGTTGCCCACGGCGCGGCTTATTGATAATATAAAGTTTGACCCAGGCGCGCGAAAGATGTGACCCGATATGGTATCGGGCATGTACCAACGACGCCGGAAAGGAGTTCGCAGGCTTATGCTGGTGACAATGATGAAAAGCAAGGTGCATCGCGCAACGGTGACGGAAGCGAACCTTCACTACAAAGGCAGCTTGACCTTGGACCGTGATCTCATGGAAGCGGCAGGCATGCTCGAGTATGAACAGGTGCAGGTGTTAAACATCAACACGGGCGACCGGTTCACCACGTATATCATCGAAGGTGAACGCGGAAGCGGTGTCGTTTGCCTCAACGGCGCCGCAGCAAGGCTTGGACAGCCGGGGGATTTGATCATTGCGCTCACATACGCGCAAATGGACGCGGATGAGGCCGCCGCCCATCGTCCGATTATTGTTCATGTGGATGAAAACAACCGAATCACGGAAATTCAGTAGACGCTTTGCGGCGCGTCTGCGCGATTTGCGAAAACGCCTGGCGCAGCCATTGCGCAAGGCGCAAAAGCCGCTTCAGCGCCTGAGTTGCGGACAGCGCCCGCGCTTGCGGGTTATATATGGTTCTTATGTTCGGACATGGTGTGGCAATGAAATTGATGTCATAGTGATGTGAACATCTGAGCTGGAGGAATTTCTTGTGCTGCATCTGGATATTAAAAATATATCCGCCCATAAGCGCCTTTACTTACGCAGACATCTGGTTGCTCTCGCCGAGCGGATATGCCGGAACGAGGGAATCAAAGGCGAGGCGGAAGTGAGCCTCGTGTTATGCGATGATGCGTTCATCCGGAAATTGAACCTGCAATACCGCGGCAAAGACGAGCCCACCGACGTCCTTTCTTTTCAGCAGGAAGCCATTACCCCTGAAGGGCCGCGAGCGCTCGGGGATATTGTCATATCCCTCGATATGGTGCAACGTTTCTGCGGCGGCGACCGAGCGTCCATGAAAAAGGAACTGCAGCTGCTCTTTTGCCACGGACTGTTGCATTTGCTTGGCTTCACCCACGACAAAACAGCGGACAGACGGATTATGTTGGAGAAGCAGGCTCAATATCTCGGCATTGAAGTAGAACAGGCGTGGCATACGTGATATAATAGGGCAGGTGAATGAAATGCTGTAAACTGTGCATGAAGAGGAGCGCCGTACTTTTTTGGAAGACGATCCTGGCGGTGAACCGCCCCGAATACGCAGCCGAAAATATGCCATAATGCTGATGTGGTGTGCCCTGTGGGCATGCATGGGTATTTTTGTATACCGCGCAGCAGCCCTGCAATCGCCCGTCGAGCAAGGCGGAAACGCCGCGGCAGGCGGGGTCGTTCCGTGGTATACGATACTGACCCCGGCCATTATTTTTTGCTCTATTGTCCTTGCCGGCTTTTCCTTTTTCTTTTCCGCGAGCGAGGTGGCTTTTCTCTCCCTGAACAAAGTGCAATTGCGGGCAATGCGCGAATCCACCCACCTTATGCCCGGATTGATCGCGCGGCTCATGCGCCGTCCGGGGAGTTTGCTCACCACCATACTCATGGGAAACAACATCGTTAATGTGTTGCTGAGCATTACGTTTGCGGCGCCCGTGGCCGAAACGTTTAACCGTTCCCTCGCTTTTTCCGCCACACAATCCTATGCCGCTTCCATCACCATTACTACAGGCGCGTTGCTGTTTTTCTGCGAGATTCTCCCAAAAGTGTTCGCGGCGAGAAGGCCGCGCACGTTTGCCATGATTGCGGCAATGCCGCTTTTCCTGGTTGACATCTTAATGGCGCCGTTGCGCAGCGCGGCAATGACGCTGGTGAGCTTCCTGTTCCGGATAACCCGTCTCAGCCAGGTGCCGCCCGCTCCGTTTCTCACCGACGATGAATTCATCTCGTTGCTTTCCGACGGCGAAGCGTCAGGCGTTATTGAAGAGGACGAGCGGCAGATGATTCAGGGAATACTCGAATTCAGTGACGCCACGGTCCGTGAAATACTGTCGCCGCGCCCGGACATTGTGGCCGTAAAAGAATCCGCAACCGTCGGCGAAGCGCTGGAGGTGGTGCGCGAGCATGAATTTGCGCGGATGCCCGTTTATAAAGAAGACCTTGATCACATCATCGGAATCCTTTACGCCAAGGACCTGTTATCCGTGACCGAACTGGGCGACTTGGACAAGCCGGTGACCCAGTTTATGCGCAAGCCGCATTTTGTTCCGGAAACAATGAACGTCGCCGATTTTGTAACTATGGCGCAGCGATTGCGCATACACATTGCCATTGTTGTTGACGAATACGGGGGAACTGAAGGCCTTGTCACGTTGCAGGACGCCCTGCGCGAAGTCGTCGGAGACATCGGCGAAGAGGATGATGTGGACAGACCCGCGTTTGTGGAGCTGGCCGAAAACACGTATCGCTTCGCGGGAAATTTTCCACTGGATGAATTTGAGGAAATCATGGGGATGCATACCGACGATGAAGAGCACACAACTGTGGGCGGTTTTCTTATGGCGCAATCAGACAGAATTCTTGAACCTGGCGATGAATTGGAATACAACGGCGTTTATTTCAAGATCGAAGAGGTGAACGAAAAAAGAATCGCCCGCGTGTTCGCAACGAAGATGCGGCAGACCGACGATTCAAAGGAAGCAGCGGCAAGATGATGTTCTCGGCAATAGCGATATTCATTGCATGCGCCATACTGAACGCTTTCCTGTCAGGATATGAGACAGGGTTTGTGTCCGCAAATCTCATTCGCATACGCAATATGGCGGAAAAGGAACGCAAGATAAGCGCAATGCGCTTGCTGGCGCATTACGAGAATCCCGCCCGTATCATTACCACGCTGCTCATTGGGGCGAACCTCTCGCTGGTTATCGGAACAACCGCGCTTACACGGGAGCTGGGGCCCGGCATGGCCACTATTATTGCGACCCCCGTATTTGTAATTTTTGCGGAAATCATGCCCAAGAGCATATTCCGCCATTTTCCGACCCGCCTGATTGTTTTCTTTTTTCCGGTGGTGAGGTTTTTTGAAGGCATGCTGGCGATTATCACCATCCCCGTTGCCTGGGCGGCGCAGCGGTTTCTCATGCTCGGAGATGAGGAAAAGGGAATGCGTATGTTTCTCACTTCCTTGGAGGATATGCGCGTTCTGGTGGACGAAAGCCACGAACAGGGAACGCTTGACCCGGACGAACATGAAATGATCCATTCGGTTATTGACCTCCAGACCCAGTGCGCCAATGAGGTCATGGTGCCGCGCATACAGATACAGGCGCTGCCGGAAACGGCGACCACCCAGGAATTAAAAACAATGCTTATCGAAAGCGGCCGCACCCGCCTTCCCGTCTACTCGGAATCCATTGACCATATTGTCGGCGTGGTGAACGCCTTTGATGTTATCAAGGACGCGTCGCCCGGAGAAAGCGACATCAGGCGGTTCATCAAACCCATCCTGCATGTGCCCGACAGCATGAAGCTTGATGACGTATTGAAGGCCTTGCGGGATGCGCATCAATCCATGGCAATTGTAACCGACGAATATGGCGGCACCGACGGACTGATTACGGTGGAGGACATTCTCGAGGAAATATTCGGTGAAATTCATGATGAATACGACATCATGACCACGCAGATTAAGAAGGTGGGCCCCCGGGCTTTTGTGGTTGACGCAAACACGGCGCTGGAAGACCTTGCCGCGGCTATCGGCGTTGACATAAAAGATGAAGAGGTGGAGACCGCCGGAGGATGGCTAAATCACATCGCCGGACATATTCCCGCCAAAGGGGAGGTCATACTTCATGAACCTTTCCGCATAACCGTGCTGGAAGGGCAACCCAGCCATGTGAGCAGCATACGGCTGGAAATTATTCTAGATGAGCGTGATGAGACGGACGTAAAAGAACAGGGCACTTAAATTGTACGCCGGCAGTCGCAATGGCGAATGAATAAATTGACAGCGCTCCCGTCCTTTATGCGCTTTCCGATTTCTTAAGCATCAAAGACAACCAATACCAAAAGGCCAGTACGTTGTTTCGGAATACATAGGGGTCGCGCGCCCGCCATAACGCCCGCAGTATAAACGCTGGCCGAAGGTAATATCGCCTGTATGCCGACTTAATAATATCCGCTATCTGCTCCGCGCTGTCGTAACCTTCCGGCACGTATGACGGGGCGTACATGTCCGCCGCCTGCTGTAATATGGCGCCGTGGGTCGCCGCTATGTCGCCCAGCTCTGTTCCAGGCTGCACATGATAGGGATAGAAAATCATCCAGTCCACGTTCAATTCGCAGGCAAAACGAATGGTTTGTTCCGCTTTTTCCGGCGTGTCGCCCGGCATGGCGAATATGAACGAGCCCCGGATTTCCATGCCGGCTTTTTTCGCCCACCTGACCGCATTGCGCGACTGATCAATGGTAATC
>DSBB01000360.1 GCA_011046175.1 Candidatus Hydrogenedentota bacterium
AATTTCAGACGCAACGTTTCCGCGCTCAGGACATCCGTCGTTGAAGCGGGTTCCTCCGGCGGCGCCGGCGCCGTATTTATAGTCGTTTCAGACATGAAGTTTCGTGACTCTTTCCTATTGCGGGCGTTCCCTGCGGCCCGTTACAAACCTGTGAGGCATACAGTATACCACAGGTTCCATCCACTCAAAGCGACCCGCTTATCCTACCGGCAGCGCCGTTGCGAACGCAACTTGAGAGCGGACAGGTGCAACTATTGCCAAGATTGGCGAATATACAAGAGGTGTTGTTTCGCGGTGTTTCCGGGAATATTTGCGCCGTAAAGATGCGATTCCCCACAAAAAGCGGGTACAATGGAGCGCGTAATGCAAGACTTGTGCCCGTGCGAATAGATAAGGATAACGATCATGAACAGATATTTGCGTCCGGGTGTCGTGTGCGCCGTGTTATGCGGGATAGCGGCAATAACCGGCACTGCCGTTGCGGATACGCCCTGGGATTACAGGCCGGTGGTTATCAACGGCGTATTCACCGATGCGCGCACCGCCCATATTATCGCAGAACCGGACAAGGGGCATATCGGCTATCACCAGGCGCGCGACGCGGCGCCGGCGTTGTGGTTTCGGTTTGAAGGCAATTACGGGGACCGAGTACGACTCCGCATGGGCGTTCCCGCGCTTGACCGATACCGCCTGCTGCGGCCCGCCATCGCGGTGCTGGGGCAGGGGCTGCCGCCCATTGACGAGACGATTCCCTTCGCGATGCCCGAAGGCGATTTCGGCGGTGTTGTGTATCATGCCGCGGACTTGGACATAGAACGTTACGAAGACAAGTACACCGGCGCCGTCAGCTGGCGATTTGAAACAATCGAACATATCTTGGAGTCAACCGGGCGCGTTTACGTTGTCGGGTTCATCCCCATGCCCCGGGACCCGGAAACCGAAGCCACATTTGAAGAAGGAAAATTCTGGATGACTATGGGGCACAAGGTAAATTTCCGATTGCGCGACTTGGCGGGAACCTATGCGCGCACCGCGAGAATACGAAACTTCTTTGAGGACGCCGTCACGAACAGCAATCTTTACCGAAACGGCGTCATGGGACTTATCATATCGGTAATCACGCTGATGATTGCCGTGTCATAGATGCGCATGCCCCCATGACGCGCGTACTGCTCATAGGTCTTGACGGGGCCGACCCGGAACTGACGGCGCGCTGGATGGGCGAGGGGCGGTTGCCGCATCTTCAGGCGTTGGCGGCGCATGGGGCGTTTGCGCCGTTGCGCGGTGTTGTGCCGCCCGTGACCTATCCCGCGTGGACCACCTGCGTTACCGGTGTGAATCCCGGCCGGCACGGCATCGTTGACTTTACCACAATGGTTCCCGGTCGGTACGCGATACGCTTTCTGAACAGCGCCGACCGAAAAGCGCCCGCGTTGTGGAACATTTTGTCCGACGCGGGGAAACGGGTTTGCGTGTTGGGCGTGCCCGGCGCCTATCCGCCGGAGCCGGTCAACGGGGTGTTTTTGTCCGGCTTTGATTCGCCCGTGGCGGACGGGGTGGACCGTTCCTGCGTTTATCCGGCGGCGGCGTGGCCGCGCGTGCGCCGCTGGCGGTTTGCGCCGTTTCAGGAGCACCGCATCACGCCGGATTGGTACGGCGCCGCATTGCGTTTGCTTGGGGAAACGATAACGGAAAAAACGGAAATTGCCGGTCAGTTGCTCGAAGAGGAGCCGTGGGATTTTTTTATGGCGGTGTTCGGCGAGGCGGACACGGCCTCCCATCACTTCTGGCCGCTTGAGGACGCACGTTCGCCGCGCAGAAGGGCTGACAGCAATGCGCCGGAACATCCCATCCGCCGCGTCTACGAACGGCTTGACGGCGCCGTGGGCGCGCTGGCGGCCGCCGCCGGGCCGGACGCGCTTGTCATGGTGGTGTCCGACCACGGATTCGGCGGCGCGGGCGTCGAAACGGTCCACCTGAACAATCTACTGGCGGAATACGGCTGCCTGCGCTATGGCGCCGCCCATGACGCGCCGCTGAAGCGCTGGGCGTTGCGCCTGCTGCCGGCGCGCGGGCGCGGCGCGTTGTTCCGACGTTTTCGCGGCGCGGCAACCCGCGTGGAGAGTCGCGCCCGATTCGGCGGCATAGACTGGCGACACACGCGCGCATGGTCGGACGAACTGGACTACTTCCCATCCTTGCGCGTCAACCTCGAGGGGCGCGAACCCGGCGGCATTGTTCCCCGGAAAGAATATGAAAGCGCGGTTGCGGAATTATGCGCCTTGCTTGAAACATCCCCGGCGGTGGCGCGCGCCCTGCCCCGCGACGCCGTTTATACGGGAGAGTGGACGACGCGCGCGCCCGACATCATTATCGAACTCAACTGGAAGGACGGCTATCGCTATTCCTGCACCCGCGCGCGGGGCGGTCCCGCCATCGAAACGCTGCCTTTGTCTGAATGGCGCGGCGGCAAGGAGCGCGGCAACAGCGGCGTCCACCGCAACCCCGCGCTGTTCATTGCGAACCGGAAGATTAGCCGTGACGCGCCCGCATTGACCGATATGGCGCCCTCGGCGCTGCAACACCTGAACGTGCCCGCACCCCACATGGAAGGGACGGCGCTGTTCGGATATGACAAGGGGGACGGCGGGAACGAGAGCGGCTGGACGCCGCCTCCGGAAAAGCAGTACACCGAAGAGCAGGAAAACGTTCTTGAAGGGCGAATGCGCAGTCTGGGATACTATGAATAAGGCAGGGCTCGGCGATTTTGCGCGGTTGCGAAAGGGGTATATAATGAAGCAACTTTTTGAAAAGACTGCGCGCTCGCGCAGTGAAAAGCGGCTTCACGCCCGTAAATGGGAAAGGAAACAGCGATGTTAATGCTTCTCGGCGCCGTGGTCAGCGGCATAATGGCGGTTGCGCCGCCCGAACCTTACGGCCCCGTTCCAACGCCGGAACAACTTGCCTGGCAACGGATGGAATACGGCATGTTCTGCCATTTCGGGATTAATACGTTTCACAATCAAGAATGGACGGACGGCGCCAAAGCCCCGGCGACTTTTCTGCCGACCGACTTCAACGGGCGGCAATGGGTGGAGGCGGCGAAAGCCGCCGGCATGAAGTATCTTGTGGTAACGGCAAAACATCATGACGGGTTCGCGGTGTATCCGACGGCGCATGGCGATTACAACGTGAAGGCAAGCCCGTGGCGCGGCGGACGCGGCGATGTGGTGCGGGAAGTCGCCGACGCCTGTCATGACCTGGGTATGATGTTCGGAGTGTATTTGTCGCCGTGGGATCGTCATGATCCCTTGTACAACGACCCGCCCGCGTATGACGAACGCTTCAAGGCCATGCTCGTTGAGTTGCTTGAGCATTACGGTCCCGTGGGCGAAGTGTGGTTTGACGGCGCCGGTTCCGAGGGGCATGTTTACGACTGGGAAGGTTATTACGCGGTTATACGCGAATACGCGCCTCAGGCGCTGATTGCCATTTGCGGTCCCGACATCCGCTGGGTGGGCAACGAAGACGGACTTGCGCCGGACACATTGTGGAATGTTCACGAAATAACGTTGCCCATTCCGGGCGAAGAAGGCGGCGGCGCGAGGCGCTGGTGGCCGTCGGAATGCGATGTGCCCATTCGCAAGGGACAATGGTTTTTTCACACGAGGGGCGAGCGCAACCTGCGCAGTCTGGAAGAACTTCTTGAAATTTATTACCGTAGTGTCGGGTTGGGCGCCGCCCTGCTGCTTAATGTTTCTCCGGACCGAAGGGGACTGTTGCCCGAGGCGGACACGGCGCGGTTGCTTGAACTGTGGTCGGTGATAAGCGAAACGTTTGATAAGAACCTGGCCAAGGCCGCGACGGCGCAGGCGAGTCATGTTCGGGGGAACGCGCGCGACTACGCCCCGGCAAATCTTCTGGACGGAAACACGGAAACCTACTGGGCACCAGACGATAACGCGCGCTGGGCCTGGGTGGAACTTGACTTTGGCGGGGAAATTGTTTTTGACCGATTTATGGCGCAGGAGCATATTCCTCTCGGTCAACGCGTTGCCGCACATGAGATTCACGTGTTCAAAGACGGCGCCTGGCGCATAGTCGCCAAGGGAACCACCATCGGCTATAAACGCATACATCGTCTTCCGGCAATCAAAGCGTCCAAAATACGCTTGTTTTTGACGGAAACAAAAGCCGCTCCCGTCATCGAGTCCGTCGGCGTATACAAGGCTTCGCCCCGTGACCTGGCTGTTGATATGGTTTTAGTTCAGGAGCCATGATCAATTAGGGGCAAATCGAACGGCGCACGCCCAAAATACGGTTTAACAGGACCAACGCGGCAGTATGCCGCACTCATGTATTCGTATTTCCGACTGAGGGCGCGCGGTTTATCAAAGAGGCGGATTTCGCAACGGTGCAATTGTGGGCAATCCGGCGTCGCCTTTTGTTATTGACCTTTGTTGTTTGCCGCACTTTTGTGTTATTATTATGAATGCGATATGTTTTCGACTTTCTCATCTTGTCGCAAAACAGTAAAGAGTTTACATAATTATGGCGCGTATTTCCGTGGGTTTTCCGAAATCAACGCATATTGCGGTATGAACAATGCAGGAACGTAGCATGGAAGCAGAAGCACAAAATGAAATAATGAAAGCGTTTGCTGAAGCGCAGGACGCGGAGTCCAAACTCGCCACCGATTCGCATGAGAATCTTGTGACGGGATTGATTGGGTTGCAGGGCCAGCTGCAAACACTGATAGAAGAGATCGGTGACAAGCGGAACGAGGTCGAACGCGCCATAGCGGAGCGGCGCGCCAAATGGGATGCGTTACAGGAGCAGTACGCCTCGGGCAATCTTGTCTCGAGCGACGCGGCCGCCCGCCTCGAGGAACTTGAAAAGAATTTTGCCGAGCAGGAGAAAGCGTTGGAGGATGCTCTCGCCCGCGCGGAACGCGCCGAAGAGCTCCTGAAAGACGGCGCAACGCCTGAAGTGAAACAGCAGATGCAGGAGATGGAGGAGAATCTGGAAAAACGGCGTGAAACCATCAATATTGCGCGCCGCCGCATTTTGCGTCTTCAGGAGAAGATAGAGGGATTCGCCGCGGAACGCGCCGCCGCGCAACAACGCGCCGTGGATGCGGAGGCGCGGCTTGAAAGACAGAGCGCGGCGTTGCGTTCCGCGGAGGAGCGCCTGCTCGAGTTAAGGAACAAACTGGAGTCCAAGCGGGAGGATGGCGATACGACGGCGGCGGAAATCAAGGCGTTGGAAAGCCAGTTGCAGGAAAAGGAACAGGAGCTTGCCGCCGCCGATGAACGCCACGCCGCGTTGCAGTCCCAGATTGAAAAGCAGCTAAGCGAGATGGCGCGTTTGGATGAGCGCATACACGCGCTGGAAGGCATGCTTGAAGAGCACAGCGCGGAGTCTGGGGACGCGCAACAGCAGGCGGAATCCCTTGAACGCGAGCTGGCAGAAAAAAGCGGTCAACTTAAGGACCTCGAAAAGCAGATCGAAAAAGCCAAATCGGAGAAGAAGGCGGCGGACGCCGAGATTTCCAATCTTGCCGAAGAACTGGAAAAACAACAGAAAAAGAACGCGCGCATAGAAGAAGAAAAAACGGAAGCGACGAACCGTATCGCAGAACTTGAAAAACAGGCCAAGGCGCTCCAACAGCAGCATGAAGAGACGCGCGCCGCCTTGATAAAATCCGACGCCCGCGTCGCCGAGGCGGAAGCGGCGCAACGCAATGCGGAAGAGCAGGCGGAGGCAGCGCGCAAGGAGGCGAAACGAGCCCGGGAAGAACTGGCGAAGCAGCAGAAGACTTTTGACGGCAGCGCCGAAAAGACAGCGGCGCTGGAGTCGGCGCTTGAAGCCGAGCGCGCGCGTCTTGAAGAGGCGCGGCAGGCGTTGGCGAAGATGCGCGAGGAAATGTCGAAAACCGCCGCCGACCTTGATGAGACGCATCAACGGGTTACGGCGCTCGAGTCGGAATTGAGCGAGCGGGACGCGGCGATTGAAAGCGCCGAAAAACGCGCGGATGAGGCGGAGGACAAATATGAAAAGCTCTTGTCGCAAAGCGGCGACACAGAAGAGCGCATTTCCTCGCTCCTTGAAGAACTGGAAACGAAAAAGCAGCAGATAGTCGAGTTGTCGGAAGCGGCGGAACATGCGCAAGCCGACATGAAGTCCGCCAAACAAGCGGCCGAGCAGGCGTCTAAAAACGCCGCCGACGCCCGGGCGGCATTGCAGATTATGGCCGCCGACATGGAAGCCACCGAGAACCGTCTGGGTGTCTGGAAGAAACGCGCTGAAGAAGCGGAGAAACAAGCGCAAATTTTCCAAAGCGAACATGACAAAATAACGGAAAGCTACCAAAAAACACGCGCTGAGTTGGAAACGGTTTCTGTTGCGGCGCGCGAGGCGGAGACGGCGCTTGCGACTACGCGTCAGGAGCTCGAGATGCTTCAGGAACGCAACAATGTCGCCGTATCACAGAACAAGTCCCAGGCGCAACAAGCGGAAACGCTCCGGGCAAAGGTTGAGGAACTTGAACAGGTGTTGCAGGAAACGCCGTCGAAAGAACAAATTACCTCTTTGAAACGGCAACTGGATGAAGAGCGGGAACGCGCTGAAGCGCTTCAGGAAAGACTGAGCGATGAAGTTGCCAAAGGCACCAAGGCGGGGCTTGCCCGTCAGTTGGCCGACGCATTGCGCGAGGCGGAAGAGGCGCGGGAAGAACTGCGCCGGATCAAGCATGATATTGACAAGGGACTGCGCGGCAGCAAAGGCGGGGCGTCTGTCGCTCCCAAAGACTTGCGCAGCGTGATCAGCAGCATGCCGCCGGAAAAGCGCAAGAACCTGGCCGAGGTGTTGCTGGAAGCAAACGTTATAACGCACGATCAACTGCATAAGGCGCAATCCGAACAAAAGACGCAGCCCGACAGCACCCTGCCGGGAATCCTGTTGAGCAGCCAACTGGTGGACGAACGCACGCTGGCCGAGGCGATTTCTTTGCAAAGCGACGTAAGTTTGATCAGTCTGAGCGATTATCAGATCGAGGCGGACGCGATTGCATTGGTTCCGGAGCGCATCGCTCACATGTACCATTGCATACCCCTGCGCCTGTCCGAAAACCGGATTGACGTTGCAATGGCCAATCCGGGGAATCTACTCGGCATCGAGGACTTGGAACGCGTAACGGGCATGCAGGTAAACGCGCTGGTTGCGGTACGCTCGGAAATAGAAGCGGCCATTAACGCCCATTACAAGTCCGGCGAATAGAGCGCCTCCGATTCGCGGCGCTATTCAGGTGTTTTGCCCGCGGCGGCATTGTTCCTGTTGCTTTCGTGAAGCCCAAGGGTAATCCACAGTATGCGGCCCATGGTGCGCAAGGGCAGGGCGGGGTTGAGCATTTCCGTCCAGTTTTTCTCGAATACGACGCGTTCATGCACGAAAACCATGCTGAGCGCGGCGCCGCCGAGGGTGGTGAAAATGGAGAACAGAAAACACGCCCGAAATCCCCACATCCCCCAATACTCGATGATGAAACCGGCCACGAGGGGGGTGGCGCCCAGCGTCAGCGCCGTGCACACCGTCCACACCGCCGTGTAACCGACCCGATCATGATCGGGCACATGGTTCAGCATGGCGCGGTTTACGGCCACATGAAAGGCCGCATTGAACACGCATGCTATCACCACGGCCAACAAGGGCAGCGCGGTCGTATTTGCGTAACCCGCGCCCGCCAGGAGAAAAAGCAGCGGCGCCAGCGCATGGGCGGTCAAGGTTTTCGCCATGGACAAACCGCTGCCGTTCTGTTCCGTAAATCGCGCCCATGAACCCACGGTGAGCAAGATGCCCAGTCCGCCCATGGCCGAAAGGCTCATGTTCAGACTGTCGCGCGCGCCCAGCGCATCGCGCAGATACATCACATAAGCCGCGCCAAACCATGAGAGCCCGGTCATGCCGAAAATACTCACCAGCATAAACACAAGGAAACTCCGGTCTGATACGGCGCGTTTCAGCGCGTTCAAGCCGCTGACGGCGTCCACCTGCGGCGCGCCTTCACCCCCCGGAATACGACGCATCCAGAGCAGACTTATGAAGCCCATGACAATGCCCAGTCCGAAAATTAACAGGAAGCGGTTGACGCCGGGTTCCGAAACGGCCAGCAGGCGCGCCTGCGTGAAGAGTACGGCCACATTAATCAGTTGTGTGATGGCGGCCTCCGTGCTGAAATAGACGGAACGTTTTTTTACCGGCACAATCTCATGAAGCCAGGGCAGCCACCCGCCCGCGCCGAACGCCCGCATCACGCAGAATCCGAAAACGGCCGCCAGCAGCACGCCCCAGGCCAGTCGCTTGCTGCCGGTCGCCAACGCCAGAGGCATCAGGAATACGAGACATGTGATAATGTTGCGCATCAACCAGGCCGTCATCATCACGCGTTTCGGGCCAAGGCGTATTATTAACGGCACGGTAAACAACAACAACAGCGTCGAGAACGGCATAAACGACAACATGGCGCCCACCAGCGATTCGGGCATGTCTATTTTCCGCGCGAACAGAATGGTGGCCGGCCCCACAATGTTTTGCCAGGACACCACGTTGATTGCCACATACATCAGAAAGCGGCGGGGCGGCGGATCAAGTTCAAGGTATCCGGATATCAGAGGCAATCGCATGGTCTAATTCCAATGCGGGCGCTGCCCGCAACCCGTCGTTTTGCGGGATAAACGGAACAAGCGGGACGGAAACGCCCTACGCAATGATTGTCTTGCGCGTCCTGCTTGTCCTATCGAAAAGAGTTCACAGAACATGTCTTTTTTATAATTGCGATTTCGAGGCGATATACGCGCCCCCGACCTTGTCGGTGTTTTCCGGCGCCGTCTGTCCGCAATCGAGCCTTCAGGCAGTCGGGTGATTTTGCGCCGCCATGCCGCTCCGCCCGGGCCGTCACGTCCGGGGGACGGCGCGCAGTATCTTTTTGCATATCTCCATCGCCTGTTCCGCAGCGGCGTCGTCTATATCGCGATGGAAAACGACCCGTATGCGGTCGCTGCCGTGAGGCAAAACCAACACCCCCTTTTGCGCCAAGGTATTGGAGGTTTGCACGGGGTCGCGCGTCTCAATATACAGCATATTTGTGGGAGAAGGCAGGGGAAACCGAACGCCTTCCTCCTCGAGCGCGTGACGAAAAGTGCGGGCGCGCCGATGGTCTTCGGCCAAATCATCCAGGTGGTTCTCCAGCGCGTACAACCCGGCGGCGGCGAGCACGCCCGCCTGGCGCATGCCGCCGCCCAGCATTTTCCGGAAATTTAACGCCCTCCGGACGGTCGCCTTATCGCCCGCGAGCAAAGAGCCTGCGGGCGCGCCAAGTCCTTTGGACAGGCAAACCGAAATCGTGTCGCAGTATTGGGCGTAATATCGCGCCTCGACATTGGTGGCGGCGCAACAATTGAAAATGCGCGCCCCGTCGCAATGCAGCCGCATCCCGTTCGCGCGGCATAGCTGCGCGACGGCCTCGACCTCGTGGTATTCCCAGCACGCGCCGCCGCCCCGGTTGGTGGTGTTCTCGATAGACACCAGCGTTGTCCGTGACAGATGCGGGTCGTCCGTGCGCACCATACGGGCGGCCACCTGTTCCGGCGTAAATTTGCCCAGCGTGTCGGGAACGGTGGCGGTCATCAAACCGCCCACTACGGCGAGATTGGCGCGTTCGTAGTGAAAAGGATGCGCCTCTTCGCTCATTATGATCGTCTCGCCGGGGTGGGTCTGGGCGAGAAAGGCGACGAGATTGGCCATGGTGCCCGTGGGCAGGAACAACGCGCTTTCTTTGCCCAGCAACGCCGCCGCATACTCCTGAAGACGGTTCACCGTTGGGTCTTCGCCATACACGTCATCGCCCACCTCGGCTTCCGCCATGGCGCGGCGCATGCCCGTCGAAGGGCGCGTAACGGTATCGCTGCGAAGATCAATCATACGCTGTTGTCCAACTGTCAAAATGCCCGAATTCGTTTACCTGCTTGTAATGTTCCCCTGCGCGTCTTCATATTTCTGGCCGCCCGGCATGAGCGCCACACGCGCCTCGAAGAAGCTGTGCTGCACTGCTCCCAGCGCGCCGGGAGGCCATTGCGACGCCTTGAGAATGCCTTCGTACAGCGTCCAGCGGCTTTGATTTTCGCTCATCACCAGCAACGCATTCTGATCGCGTTGACGTGAAGTGGTGCTGCGTTTGTAGTCCCTCGAGTTGAGGATTTTTATGGTGCCGCCCCGTTGTTCAAAGGCATGGCCGCTGTTGAGCAAATCGTTAATCAGCGCCACGCGCGCGGCCCGGGTGTGTATGGCCTGCCGTATTTCAGGGGTGTCCAGCGCCACGCCCGGGAAAACATCCAGCGCGGGTTCTCGCTCGCCCTGTTGTACTGCTTTTTCAATGGCGTTTGCGGCGGCCCGCAATTCGGCCTCCGGCACTTTGGAATAGTCCGGCCGGAGCTTGATGAAAGAGCCGCCGACGCCGGCGCATCCCGCCGCCAACAGCAGCGCGCATATTGAAAAGACGCATCTAGTGCTCATTTTGTTTTTCCTTGTTGGGTTCCCGGTATACAACGACGCAGTTTTTCCCGCGTTTTTTCGCCTCATACAGCGCCACATCAGCGGCGCGCAGCAAATTGTCACTTTCTTTCATTGTGTCCAAATCAATGCAGGCCACGCCCACGCTGATGGTTATCCGCTGGTCATCGGCGATTTGCGAAAAGGAAAAGTTTTCCACAACGGAACGCATTCTCTCCGCTTCAATGGCAGCACCCTGCCGGTCGGTCTGCGGCAAAAGAATCACAAACTCCTCGCCGCCGTATCGCGCCAGAATGTCCACGCGGCGCGTGCAGGCGACCATGCGCTCTGCAATTTCCTTCAACACCACGTCGCCCACCAGATGCCCGTAGGTATCGTTGATCCATTTGAAGTCGTCAATGTCGAAAAGGACGCAGGAAAATGGAAGTTTGTACCGCGTCGCCCGCTCGAATTCATGCTCAAAACGTTCATGAAAATACCGGCGGTTGTATATCCCCGTGAGGCCGTCCGTTATCGCCAGCTGCTCGAGCCTTTCATTGGCCAGCTGAATGCTTTCAAACAAATGAGCGCGTTCCAACGCATTCGCCGCCGCTTCCGAAACAATCTGAAAGAAGCTGGCTTCACGCACCGTGAACTGTCCCTGACGCCGCGCCGCGCGAAGTATCAAGGTGCCCACATGCTTGTCCTTCTTGACAATGGGCAACACCATCAGCGCGTTAATGCCGGCCTTTTGTAGGGCGTCGCTCACTTCCGCAGTAAGCGGATGCGAGCTGATGTCGTTAATGAGTACCGTCTTTCCCGTGTTGATCACCTCGACGAGTTCCGGATATTTGTCAAGCGTGATTACGCAGTCGCGAAGGTTTTCGTTTTCGTGGGAAACAAGCACATGCCCCTTGCTGTCGTTTTCCTCCCAGACGCGCACAATCGAGCAGCGATCAGTGGGAATGATGCGCGCTATTTGTTCTACAAAAGCGTACAGGATGTCGTGGGCGTGGCGTTTAGTCGAAATGGCCTTGAGTATTTCGAGTATAGAGAGCAGGTCGTTCTTTTCCACCGCGGCATTCTGCTCGCGGGACTCGAGCGCCCCGGCATGCAACGAGGTCAGTCGCATCATGGCCGAGGAAATACGGTCCTCAATATCCGCGTTTGGCGGCGGGGCGGGCAGCAGCAACTCTTTTTCGACGTCGAGGAGCGCCTTGGCCAGCAGCGTCACCGTGGAACGGCGCACAGTCCAGCCGCCGTGAAAATCCTCCCGCGTTTCGGGCCCTGTGTGATGCGCGCGCTGGCGAAACAACACCAGGCTGATGGTCTTGGACAACAGCAGCAATATGCGGTCGTTTCGGTGAAGCGGGGGGGCGCAGGAATGCTTGACAAGGTTGGCCGCGGGTTCCCAGGGAAGAGGCTTGCCATTGTCAAGCAACACGATGGCACGCGCCTTTTTCGCCATCTCTTCCCCGTTTTTCAATTCGCAGGCGGTTGCGCCGTCCATCATCACCAGCAAATCGGCGTCTTCATGTTGAGTTGCAACGTGCTCCGTTTCCTGCAGCAAAATCGAGAACAAGGCGTCGTCGCGCACGGGAACATACAACTCTTCTTTGCCGATAACCGTCTTGAAAAGATGTTCCACCCGCTGCAACAGCGTTAAAGTCGTTTTTTGTTTGACCACGTATCAACGTTCCATAGTTGGTAAAAAAAAAATAAAAATGAGGACAAGCCGGACATGGTGTGTTTCGTTGGCGCCCGGTTTCTTGTTCTGCATGCTTTTTAACAAAACGGAGCGCCGTAAAGCATCTGCGGATAATGGTGAAATTATCCCTGTTCACGGCATGTCATGTCAAATCACGAAAGCGCGCAATCTGTTTGGAAGCAGATAATGGAAATACAATAACAAAGAGAAACCACATAAACCCAATTTGTTGTATCTTGGCGCCGTATATTTATCCTGTAAACCTGCATGGAAAAAAGAGTATACTGTCTATTGAAGTTTTTGAATGTCGTCATGGCGGTCATTGGGTTCCGCCGTTGGGGACCTTTAATATTATGGGCCGGCGCGATGCGTCCGGACCGGAAGGAGCATAAGCGAAAAATGAAACGTTATCTGTCTGTTTGTTCCGTTCTTGCGGCAATCGTATTGTTTGTTTATGGCGCTTCGGCCACCGTCAGCGCGCCCAGCATCTTTGGCGATCACATGGTGCTGCAACAGGGAAAGTCTCTGCCGGTGTGGGGCAATGCCGATCCGCAGGAAAAAGTAACGGTTACCCTCGGCAAAAAGACAAAGTCTGCTACCGCCAACGCGGAAGGGAAATGGAAGGTGGAAATGCCCAGGATGAAAGCGGGCGGCCCCTATGAACTCACGGTTCGGGGGACGGACAACACCCTGCTGTTCACCGACGTGCTGGTGGGCGAAGTTTGGCTTGGTTCAGGCCAGTCGAATATGCAGTGGAACGTGGCGAACTCCGCGAATGGGGACGCGGAAATTGCCGCCGCCGATTATCCCAATATCCGGCTGTTCAGTGTGACGCGCACCGTCGCCACAAGCCCGCAGGACGACTGCGAGGGCGCATGGACGCTATGCGCGCCGGCGACAATACCTGAATTTTCCGCAGCGCTGTATTTCTTCGGCAGGGAACTGCACCAACAGTTGGATGGTGTTCCCGTCGGGCTTGTCCATACCTCATGGGGCGGCACGCCCGCCGAGTCGTGGACCAGCCGCGCGACTTTGGAGAGCGACCCCGACCTGGCGGGCATGGTGCGGCAGTGGGACCAGGCGCTTGCCGATTACCCCGCAGCCATGGATGCCCATAACAAAGCAATGGAAGATTGGCGGAAGGCCGCGGAGGAAGCCCGGGCGGCGGGCGCGCCCGAACCCAGGAAACCGGACCCGCCGCGCGGCCCCGAGCATCCGTGGCTGGCGTCCGGATTGTACAACGCCATGATCGCCCCGTTGGCGCCTTATGCCATTCAGGGGGCAATATGGTATCAGGGAGAATCGAATGCCAACCGCGCCTATCAATACCGGAAACTGTTCCCCGCCATGATTAACGATTGGCGCAACACATGGAGACAGGGCCCGTTCTCCTTTTATTTTGTGCAGCTGGCCAATTTCAGGGAACCGTTGCCTGAACCGGCGGACTTGGACTGGGCGGAACTGCGCGAGGCCCAGACCATGACGTTGTCGTTGAAAAATACGGGCATGGCCACCATCATTGACATCGGAGAGGCCGACGACATTCATCCCAAAAACAAACAGGATGTGGGCAAACGCCTTGCCCTCATCGCGCTCAAGAAGGATTACGGGAAGAAGGTGGTGTGGTCGGGTCCCATGTACAAGTCCATGAAAGTGCGGGACGACAAGATTATCATCAGGTTCGATCATGCCGACGGCGGGCTCGCCACCAGCGACGGCGAAGCGGTGAAAGGTTTTGCCATCGCGGGAGAAGACAGGAAATTCGTCTGGGCGGATGCGGTTATCAAAGGAAAAACGGTGGTTGTTTCATCGCCGCAGGTGGCCAAACCCGCAGCCGTCCGCTATGCCTGGGCAATCAATCCGGTATGTAATCTCGTCAATGGCGCGGGGCTTCCCGCGTCCCCTTTCAGAACCGATGCATGGCCGGGAATCACCGAAAACAATAAATAATGCGCATTTTGTTTGTCTTGAATCGGCCAATCCGGGATTTTACCCGCACCCTTGGCGCTTTGTTCCTTGAGCGCTTTTCAACATGCGCCGTGGACAAGTCGCACGGTTGTCCTGTTTGCGGCGTATGCGCGTACGCGTCTGCTGATGGGAGATGATTTGATGAAACATGATGAGATTGGAAACCGCCGTGACTTCATGCGGCGCGTGGGCGGTTTGGGCGCTTTGTCCGCGTATTCGCTGCTGGTGCGCATGCCCGGCGCGACGGCGGCCATGCCGGACCGTTTCACGCCGCCGGACTTCGATGTTATTGCGCCTGCACAGCCCCCCACGGAATGGAGCGCCACCGAATACAACATGCGGCTTGTCAATATCGAGTGCGACTTTCTCGTGGCGGGGGGAGGCATGGCGGGCGTGTGCGCGGCGCTGGCCGCGGCGCGGCATGGCGCGAAAGTGACGCTGGCGCAGAACCGTTCCCGGTTGGGCGGCAACGCGAGCAGCGAGGTGCGCATGCATATTGTGGGCGCGGACCATCATGGCCATCGCTCGGGATGGCGCGAAGGCGGCATCCTCGAGGAACTGCGGTTGGAGGACGCCGCAAACAACCCGCACTGGTCGTGGGAACTGTGGGATTTGCTGCTGTACGACAAGGTCGTCTCGGAACCGAACATCACGCTGCTGCTTGACACCAGCATTTACGGCGCGACGGTCAGGGACGGGTTGATTCAAGAGGCGTTTGCGCGATGCGATTTGACGGAACATATCTACCGGATCAAGGCGCAGTGCTATGCCGACTGCACCGGCGACTGCCGTCTGGGCTTGGAGGCGGGCGCGCATTTCCGCACGGGGCACGAGGCGCGCGACGCCTACGGCGAATCGTTGGCGCCGGAAACGGCCGGGCCGGAAACGCTCGGCAGCAGCATTTTGTTCACCTCGAAGCAGTATGATTATCCCGTGCCGTTCACCCCGCCGAAGTGGGCGCGCAAGGTGACACAGGAACAGTTGAAATTTCGCGGGACGGGCTCGTGGGAATACGGCTACTGGTGGATCGAGTGGGGCGGACAAATTGACGCCATCCGCGACAACGAACGCATCCGCTTTGAATTGCTTTCCATTGTCATGGGCGTATGGGACTACATTAAGAACTCGGGCGAACATCCCGACAGCGCGAATTGGTGCATGGACTGGGTCGGCATGATCCCGGGCAAACGCTCCAGCCGGCGCCTTGTCGGAGCGCACACGCTCACCCAAAACGACATGGTGGACGGCAACGACGCCGTTTTTGACGACGCCGTCGCCATCGGCGGCTGGCCCTTTGACGACCACACCCCCGGCGGTTTTGACGACTCCGATGTTCGCCCGTGTAATCAGACCAAGATTGAAGAGGTCTACAATATCCCGTTGCGCGCGTTGTATTCCGCGAACGTCCACAACCTGTTCATGGCGGGACGCAACATCAGCGCGTCGCATGTGGCGTTCACGTCCACCCGCGTCATGGGCACTTGCGCGGTCGAGGGACAGGCCGTCGGCGCCGCCGCCGCGATATGCCTGAAACACGGCGTCGTTCCACGGCAACTTTATGAGAACAAGCCCCTGCTCAAGACGTTGCAGCAGCAGTTGCTGCGCGACGACCAGACCATCAAGGGGCCGGCGAATGAAGACCCGGACGACCTTGCCCGCGAGGCAACCGTGCATGCGTCGGGCGAAGTGGAAGGCAGCAGGGCGGCAAACGTCATCAACGGCTTGGTGCGCGACATGACGGGCGAATGGAACAACCGCTGGGGCGGCCCCATGAGCGACGGCGGCGCGTGGCTTGAACTCGTGTGGGACGCGCCCCGAAAACTCAGCCATGTGCAGCTTTGCTTTGATACGGGATTCAGCCGACAGCTGACGTTGAGCGGGCAGTTCCACGCGCGCAAGAACCAAATCCGGGGGCCGCAACCCGAAACGGCGCGCGACTACCGGCTGCTTTACCGGCGGAAACCGGGCGGCAAATGGAAGGAACTTGTCGCGGTCAAGGGCAACTACCAGCGTCTGCGCCGCCACGATTTCGACCCGGTCGAGGCGGCTGCGCTGCGCATTGAAATCACCGCCACCAACGGCAACCCCGAAGCGCGCATTTATGAGATAAGGTGTTACGCCTGACAATGCCGCGTCGCGTTGCAGCCGTCCCGTTGCGGCGGCAAAAATCTTCAGGCCGAAACAAACCCGCCGCGCGATGTTTGGCTGACTTGTTTGCGCGGGCGCCCGGGAAGATTCCCCGCTATTGTCCTTTTCCCGATGTGTACCACTTGAACATGCGTGGAATGCCCTTGTCTTTTTTCACATCGGCGAACGTGACGGGAATGGTGCGCCGCGCTTCGACGTCGGTAACGTGAAAATGCAGATGGGGCATCATGCTGTTGCCCACATTCCCCGAGGCGGCGATGGTCTGGCGCTGCTCCACCATATCCCCCTCGGCAACATAGGAACCGTTCTGCTTGATATGGGCGTAACACGCGCGCGTGCCGTCGCCGTGATCAACATAGACCACATTGTTCGGCCAATTGCGTCCGTTGCCGTCGTAATGTTGCACCACTTTGGTTACCCTGCCCGCGCGCGCCGCGCAGATGTCAGAACCGATTGGCATGTAGAAGTCATAGGCGAATTGACTGCCGCCCCTGTGGCTGACCACCCCGCGCACGCCCTGCACGCAGAAATAGCGCACATTTTCCGGCCACGGCAACAGGTATGGCGATTGCTCCGGCGGCGGGAATTGAGAGGCGTCCTGCGGCCCCGTGAACAGGAAAAAAAGCGCCGCGACGAGAAACGGCAGCGCCGTTGCCGCGCTTCCTATTATGGACCATCGCTGCATTTTAGTCACATCCTGACTCCCCTCGGGCTGGGCGGTTAACCGGGCGCAAGTGGCGAACAACCCGCGCTCTCGTATATTATACACGGAAACGGACGCCTGATTGCGCGTTGCGGCGATGAAGCGCCGTCGGTGGAAGCGGCGCTCATGCGCCGGGAACTATGGGAAACGACCATGCCTAAAATACATCCCACTGCTATTGTTGATTCATGCGCCGAACTGGCGGATGACGTCGAGGTAATGCCCTATACCATCATCGAGGAGCGCGTGCGCATCGGCTCGGGCTGCGTTATCGGCCCCCATTGCGTCATCGGCAAGGGAACGGTTATGGGCGCAAACAACCGCACTTACAGCGGCGCGCAGATAGGGGTCTCGCCCCAGGACCTGAAACATGTTCACGACGCTGTCGGCAAAACAATCATCGGCGACAACAACATATTCCGCGAATCCGTTACCGTGAGCTCGAGCACGGTGTACGACGCGGAAGACACGCATAAAGAGACGCGCATCGGCGACAACTGTTTGTTCATGGCCTGTTCGCATGTGGCGCACGATTGCAGCGTCGGCAGCCGGGTGATTCTCGCCAACAGCGCGGCGCTGGCCGGACATGTCGAGGTGCAGGACGGCGCCATATTGGGCGGTTTGTCGGGCGTGCATCAGTTTTGTCGCGTCGGCGCGATGGCGTTTATCGGAGGCATGTCGCGCATCAACATGGACGCGCTGCCGTATATGATTATGGAGGGGCACCCCGCGCGCTGCTACGGCCCCAATGTTGTGGGGCTTACCCGCAACGGCTTCAGCAAGGAGATGGTTTCGCGGATACGCCGCATCTACAAATTGTTGTATCGTTCGGGATTGAATACGGGGCAGGCGCTGAAGGAGATTGAGAAGACCGTCGAGGAATGCGACGAGAAGCGCATTCTCATGGATTTCGTCAAAAGTTCAAAACGCGGCATCCTGCGCTAAATTTTTTCGCCGCCGAGTCTTTCTTCGTGATATACTGAATGGACGGCGGTGAATACGGCCGCCGCGTGTCGGGCATGCGCAACGAAGCAGGAGGAGAGAGCATGAATGGCAAATGCATACTAATCACCGGCGCCGGAGGATTCCTGGGACGCTTTATTCTCGACCGCTATATGACGCACTATCCGCACACCCTGTACCTGCTCGAACACGGCCCTTTTCTGGGAAAGTTGCGCGCCCACATTGAGCGGACATATCCGGAAGCGGAGAAAAGCGGGCGCGTGCGCATTTTCGAGGGCGATATTACACAAGCCGGTCTGGCGCTGGACGCCGCGGTACGCGCCGATATTCAGGAACACGTCACCGGCGTGATCCATCTCGCCGCCCTGTACCATCTCGCCGCGCCGCGGGACGCGCTGATGAAAATCAATGTGGACGGCACACGCAATCTGCTTGATTTCTGCCGCGAGACGCCCCGTTTGGAGCGGTTCGGCCATATCAGCACCTTGGCCGTGGCCGGAACATACGTCGGCACGTTCGCCGATACGGACTTTGAAAAGGGGCAGGGGTTCAAAAACTATTACGAGGAAACCAAATATCTTGCCGAGAAACTGGTGCGCGAGCGGATGCATGAAATACCGTCGGTGATTTTCAGGCCGCCCGTGGTGGTCGGCCACAGCAAGACCGGCTACATTGAGAAGGTGGACGGCCCGTATTATCTGCTCGAGACCGTATCGCGCAACCTGCATGTCATCATGCCCGACTGCCCCGTGAAGTGTCATGTCGCCCCCGCTGATTTCGTTACCGACGGCATAGTGGAAGTGTTCGAGAAAGACGACAGCGCCCTGGGCAGGGCGTGCTGTCTCATGGACCCCGACCCGGTCACGTTCAACACCTTCCTCGATCTCGCATGCGAACACTAGCCGAAATTCAAACCGCTCATGCGCGTACCCTACAACGTGATGCGTCCCATTGCGCGGTTTTCCGT
>DSBB01000260.1 GCA_011046175.1 Candidatus Hydrogenedentota bacterium
CAAATGTGGCGAGATTACCGCCATTCTGAAAGCGGGCGGAGGCAGAAAAATAGCCGAAGACATGCGGGTACCGTTTTTGGGAAGCATCCCCATGGACCCGCAGATTGCGGAAGCCTGCGACAGCGGACACGCCTTTGTGCATCATTATGCCGCATCGCCAACCGCCGCCATCATGCATGACATCATCTCATCCATTATGACGCCGCCCCCCGGCGCCACCGTGACAGTAAATGAAGAACAACCACAAAAGGAGCATACTACCATGCGCATCGCAGTCCCCCTTGCTGATGGAAAACTTGCCATGCATTTTGGTCATTGCGAGCAATTTGCGTTGATGGACTTGGATTTAGACGCAAAAACAATCTGCGGGAGAAGGAATCTTGACGCGCCGCCGCATCAACCGGGGCTTCTGCCGCCCTGGCTCGCGGAACAGGGCGCCAATATGATTATCGCCGGTGGCATGGGTTCACGCGCCCAAGGGCTTTTCATGGAACAAGGTATTCAAGTGCTTGTGGGCGCGCCGGCGGAACCCCCGGAAAAACTGGTTGCTGATTTCATGGCCGGCAACTTGGTGCAAGGAGAAAATGTCTGCGACCATTAGCGGACGACGTTTTCTCATAAAGTATGGCATACGGCTCATTTCGCGTGTACAACAACTTCTTCCCCGGCTTGTCTGCGAGGATTGCTGTTGCGCGTTCTTGACGCATGGGGCTGTTTTTATGGTATAGTTCCGTAAATCAGGCGCGCAGGCGTTTCTTTATTGATTGCCGTTACTAATAAGGCGAGAGCATGTGAAAGTGCCGCTGTGTGCGTTACTCTGGTGAGCCTACCATTGTAAACATGCTATGCACCTTATTTTTCTGGTTTTATTGTATTTTGACAAGGATTTCTCTGTGCAGCGGTACTTATGGGGGCATCGTTGTGGTTGTTTTGCTGCTGCATCTGAATCAGTCAATTATGGCATCCGTTCTACTTCAGCGACAGGATTTTAGTATGGATATGACACGTCCCGAACAAATTGAGATACGCTGGCATGGCCGCGGCGGCCAAGGCGCCGTTACCTCGGCCGGCATGCTTGCCGAGGCGGCATACTACGCTGGGTTCAAAGGTGTCAGTTCGGCGCCGGCTTTTGGCGCCGAGCGTCGTGGCGCTCCGGTCACCGCCTCCACACGGCTTGCAAACGCCACCTTGCGCCATTTTTCCCAGGTTGAGAATCCTGATATGGTGGTTGTGCTGGAGGACAGCCTGCTTGTAACGGCCAATGCCGTAAACGGTTTGGGCGCAAAGGGTTATGTAATAGTCAATAGTCACTTGGCGCCGGAAGAGTTAGGCCTTTCCAATGGTTTCCGTATTGCCACAGCTGATGCCGACAGCGTTGCAGAGGAAATAGAATTAAGAGTGTCCGGTGTAATTATGGTAAATACGGCGATGTTGGGCGCGGTGGCAAAAGCCACCGGCTTGATAACGCTTGAACATATAGAGCGCGTGCTGAACCATACGTTTTCGCCAAAAGCGGCACGAAAAAACATTGAGGCGGCGCGTATGACATATGAATGTACGCGTTGCGCATATTGACGCGTGCGGCTCAAACATAATGGAGTTACTTATCATGGGCCAAACAAGAGACTGCAACGAAATGACCGCCATGTCGTGGCCTTGTGTGGGCGAGGCAGGCCGCACAGGGGACTGGCGCACCATGCGCCCCGTTCTTGACCCTGAAAAATGCGTGGCTTCCCGGAAAAACAAGATTGTTTGCATGCAGTGTTGGATGTTTTGTCCGGACAATGTCATCACCAGAACCGCTCCGCCAGAAATAAACCTTGAATACTGCAAAGGTTGCGGCATCTGTGCCGAGGTGTGTCCCAGTGATGCGATAAAGATGACTCCGGAACAAGGCAAGCAGGCGGAACCGACTGTGATGGAGGAAGCATCCTGTGACGGTTGAAACCAAGTCTGCCGTAGTCATTACGGGCAACAAGGCGGCGGCTGAGGCGGCGCGGCTGGCCCGTGTCGAAGTTGTGGCCGCCTATCCGATTACGCCGCAATCGCCTGTGGTGGAGGCGTTGGCAAAATATATCGAGACGGGTGATCTTGACGCGGAGTTTATTACTGTGGAAAGCGAGCATAGCGCCATGGGCGTCTGTATAGGCGCGGCCACTGCGGGCTCGCGCGTATTTACCGCCAGCAGCGCCAACGGATTGGCCTATATGTGCGAACAATTGTCCTGGGTTGCCGGGTCGCGGCTGCCCATTGTCATGGGTTGCGCCAACCGCGCCATGTCCGCTCCGTGGAGTGTGCTGAACGACCAGCAGGACTCCATGTCGCAACGCGACCAAGGTTGGATACAGCTTTTCTGCCGAAACAATCAGGAAATCTTGGACACGTTTCTGCAGGCGTTCCGCATTGCTGAGCAAGTCAAATTGCCCGTGATGGTTTGTTATGACGGCTATATCCTTTCCCATACCGTAATGCCGGTGGAAATTCCCGACCAGGAAGAGGTGGACGCTTATCTTCCCCCGTATGCGGCGCATACGGCGCTTGATCCGGCTGCGCCGCGCAATATCAATCCTGTAACTCTTGCCGATCCGCGCCTGAACGGCGAGGGCGTTTTATGTCACGGTTATATGGAATTCAGGTATCTGATGGAACAGGCGCATCAGGAGGCGCTTGATGTCATTGTCAAGGCGGATGAGGAATTCGGCGCGCGTTTTGGGCGACGCTGGGGCGGTTTGACATGGTCTTATCAACTGGACGACGCTGATACCGTGCTAATTGCCGCGGGCAGTCTTGCGGGCGAGGCGACCATCAGCGCGGACATGCTTCGTGAAGAAGGCGTACGCGCCGGAGTATTGGGGCTGCGGGCCTATCGTCCCTTTCCTGCGGATAGTTTGGCGGAACAGTTGAAACAGGCGAAACGGGTCATTGTTTTTGACAAGAGCCTGAGCTACGGGTATGGCGGGCCAATATGCATGGATGTGCGCGCAACGCTGCAACGGCATAAAATGGCCACCGACGTGGATGGCTATATTGCGGGATTGGGCGGACGCGACATTAAGGCGCGTGAACTCGCCGCAGCCACTCGCGAAAGTATCGCGTGGGCGGCGAAGCGGCATGCGCCAAAACCCACCGGCTGGATCAATCTGCAGTTATAAGATAATTGCGCCGGGTTACTTACTGGAGACACATAATGGCAACAAACGCATTGAATCTCCCCGAAAACGAATACCTGCTTCCAGGCAACCGCGCTTGCGCGGGGTGCAGTGTCGGCATTGTTTTCCGCCATCTCAGCAAAGCGCTTGAGGGCAAGGCCATATTTGTCGTGCCCGCCAGCTGCTTCACTGTGCTGTGCGGCATGTATCCAACCGCGTCAGTAACGGTTCCGGTGATGAACAGCGTATTTCCCGGCACGGCGGCTTGCGCATCCGGCATAGCCGCCTCGCTTAAGAAGCAGGGCAGGGAGGATATAACCGTTGTGGCGATGGCAGGCGACGGAGGCACCGCCGATATAGGCATACAGGGACTCAGCGGGGCGGCGGAGCGCAACGCCAATGTGTTTTTTGTTTGTTATGATAATGAGGCCTATATGAACACCGGCACACAGCGTTCCGGGCTTACGCCGTTGGGCGCGCGAACGTCCACAACGCCCACCTTGGGCAAGGGGCAGTTTCCCAAGGATATGCCCGCCATTGTGGAGGCGCATGATGTGCCCTATATTGCGACTGCAAGCCCCGGTTATCCCGGCGACCTGTATGACAAGGTGCGCAAGGCGCGCGCCATCTTTGGAACACGCTATATGCACATTAACGCGCCGTGTCCGGCAGGCTGGCAGTTCGCCCCTGGCCAAACCGTGGCAATGGCAAAAAGCGCTGTGGAAACGCGGGCATTTATACTTTATGAAATAGAAAACGGGAAATTCCGGCTTACGGGCAGGAGTCTCGCGTTGGCCGGCAAAGACAAATTCCCGGGTATCAGTGAGTTTCTACGCCATCAGGGAAGATTTAGTAAACTGGACGAAGCGTTGGCGGCGCAGTTGCAGGCGCGAGTTGAAGAACGGTGGCGCCAAGCCGTGGCGCGGCATATTGCCTGTGAACAGCAATAAAAGAATAATCCAGATTTGGAATAGATGAAAAATACAAAGCGTTCTGTTATGTGAATGCAACAAAAAGGAAAAAGTTATGGCAGAAACAAATCGTTTTTCAGCGGATATGACAGTTGCGGATGCGATGGCAAAACATCCGCGTGCTGCGGAGGTTTTTGCAGCCTTTCATTTGGGAGGATGCGCCCATTGCCACGTCAACGCGTACGAGACAATTCAACAGGTGTGCGATGCCTACGGCGTGGAGGTGAACATCCTTCTGGAGGTATTGGAAGGACTTTTTGAAAGTGAAGCCGACGCAAATGCATGATGCATGCATACAACAACGTGGTCGGCAATTGATGTGAGGCATCCGTGCAGTAAACAAATACGTCGAAGGGGGATAGCGAATTTTTTTACTAATGACAGGTGCGTTGAGGCAATGATTGGGCAAATGATGCTTGGAAAAAAGCCTTTGACTGACAAATTGTTGGAAACTGTTTAGCGCATTTTTTTCGGCATTTCCGGCGGCTGTTTTTCATTGTTCACAACCCCTTTGATTCTATTAATTTGAGGTAATGCATATTAGTAGTAAATCAAAAGCTTGAAAACAATACTGTAACCGTGTATTATATTGCCTGTTGGAAACTATAAAACCCAATAATCCATGTAAAGGTAAATATTGTTATGGAAGCAAAACAATCTTTCAGCACATCTGAGGTAGCAAGATATTGTCACGTAACGGCGGATACCATTCGCAAATGGGCGGAAGCGGGGCGCCTGCGTGTGTTCAAAACGCCCGGCGGGCACCGGCGTATCCGGCGTGATGATCTTGTCCGGTTTATGAAAGACAACAATATTCCTTTGCATGAAGACTTGGGCAACCCGGGCGTAAAAATCCTCGTCGTGGATGATGAGAAGGCGGTACTGTCCGTAATTCGCCGTTTTCTTGAGCGTTCCGAAACGCCATTCCAAATAGAAGTTGCTTTGGATGGTTTTGATGCGGGTCAGATGGTCGCAGGGTTCAAGCCGGACGTGGTTTTTCTGGATTTACGTCTTCCCGGCATTGACGGATTTGAAGTATGCCGTCGTATCAAGCACAACCCCATGACCGAATCAACGCAAGTTATTGCCATGACCGGTTACTATCAGGGCGAGGCGGCGCAACGCATTCTTGACATGGGCGCCACGCTGTTGCTGCAAAAACCTTTTACCCCGGATGACCTGCGCCGCGCTTTGGCGAAAGTCGGCGTGGACGTTACGTGACCCAAAGATGCGTGTGCAAAGGGCGGCGACTATTTTGCGGCTATCCCTAATTGTTTGATTTTCCGGAAAAGCGTGCTCTTATGTATGCCGAGCTCGCGCGCGGCGGCAAGGCGGTTTCCGTTGTTTCGGCGCAATGCGTCAAGGATGACTTGTTTTTCCGTATTATGAACAACTGCATTGAGGGGCGCGGCGTGTGGGGCGCCGTTGGCGGTACGCGCGCCGAGGTGTTCCGGCAGGGATGCAATGTCAATGGTTCCTTGTGAGGAAGACAATACGAAGGCGTGTTCGATTATGTTTTCCAGCTCGCGCACATTACCCGGATAATCATGGGCCATGAGAACGGCCATAGTTTCAGGGGTGACGTCTTCAATAGCGCGGTCCTGTATGCAGTTCAGCCTGTTAATAAAGCGGTCCACCAGCAAAGGGATATCTTCTTTTCGTTCGCGCAGCGGCGGCAGTTCCATTTGCACCACATTTATCCGGTAAAACAGGTCGCTGCGAAACGCGCCTGTTTTCGCCATCTCGCCGAGATTTTTGTTCGTGGCCGTAATGACGCGGGCGTTTGCCGTTACTGATTTTGTGGCGCCCAAAGGCTCATAGGCGCGCTCCTGCAATACGCGAAGCAGTCGCACCTGTAACGCGGGACTGATGTCGCCTATTTCATCCAGAAACAGTGTGCCGCCTTCCGCCAATGCGAAGCGTCCCGGCTTGTCTTTTTCGGCGCCGGTGAATGCGCCCGCCTGGTAGCCGAACAACTCCGATTCCAGCAGAGTGTCCGGCAGCGCGGCGCAGTTCACGGCAACGAACGGCTTGTCGCATCTACGGCTTAAGTGGTGGATGGCGCGGGCGAGGAGTTCTTTTCCCGTGCCGGTTTCTCCTTGGATTAATACCGTGCTTTCGCTTGCCGCCACTTGCGGTAAAATATCAAAAAGGCGCCGCATCTTTGCGCTTCGGCTTACAATATCGCCCATCTCGAAGCGCCCCTCGAGCTCTTTGCGCAGTTCCTCGACAACGCTCAAGTCGCGGAAGGTTTCGGCGCCGCCCGCCACCTTGCCGGACTTGTCGCGCAACAGAGCCGTTGACACGCTGATGGGAATGCGGTTCCCTTCCGCGTCAATGATATAACACGCGCGATTGACGAGCGGCTTGCCGGTTTCCATGGTGTGGCGTAATGCGCAGTCTGTCTCGCACATGCTGGCGCGGAATACGTCAGAGCAGCGTTTGCCCAGCGCTTCTTCGCGGGGGATGCCGGTAATGGCCTCCGCCGCGCGGTTGAAGGTGGTTATGCGCCATTCGTTGTCCACGGTGAACACCCCGTCCGAGATGCTTTCCAGTATGGCTTCATAGGGCTGCGAAACGGCGATGCGCTCTTTGTTATTTTTCATATTGCCGCTACTCATGAATCAGTATTATCGCGTTCCTCAACTTTTTGGTCGGCGTCCTCATTTTCGGCGTTGCGTTCAAAAACGGAGGCGGTTGCGTCATTTTCACGTATTCGCGACAATAAGGGGGCAATCCGATCCGCTTTCCAGATAAACAAGAAACCCAATGCCATGCCGACAAGATGGCGGATAACCGCGCCATGCATCGAAAACGTCTGATTAGCCGCATTACTTGCGATAAGTTCGCCGCTGCCGCTGCTAATTATGTTTGTCGCATAGCGCAATACGGTAACCATTCCGAATATCTGAATCCAGAAACTATAATGCGTAAGTGTGAGAAGGCCGTTTGGAAATACAATTTCCTTTTGTTTGCTTTCCGGGAAAAGTTTTAAGATGATGAATTTTCGTTTGGCAAGAACAAGATAAAACAACAGCACGATGGCAATGACATAGCCCGCTTGAAAGAAAATAAGCGTAAACATCTCTGCGTTTAGCATCGCACCCCGGAATACCTGTTCCAAGATAATGCCGGCCTGAAAGAAAAGCATGATTAGAATCACGGGCAGATGGCCAATGCACAGGCATACCAGCAGGATGTCTATTATGTCATACTTTGTCAATCGCGACATGATTTCAAATTCCTGTTCAGGAAGGTGCCGAAGCCGCCGACAATGCGTTTATTGTATCGCATTGCATGTTTTATCGCATGGGATCAGTGTTTTCTGTCGTTTCTCAAATGCTTGTCCAGAAAACGGTATATATGCCAGCGACAATATGCGTTGATTTCTTTAAGAATATCCAGGGCATGCGGGTAGCCGGTCAAACGCAGGTATTCATATTCAACGCCCAGTTCGTCAAGACGGGCCGCGAGCAAATCCGCCTGATTGACGGGCACTATGTCGTCGTCTGTTCCGTGAATAATCAGGGTGGGCGGTGTTTTTTCCGTAAGATGCGTATAGGGCGACGCCATGCGGTATTGGTCGGGGACTTCCTCAAAGCGTTTGCCGCCGAAAAAGGCGAGCAGCGCTGGATTATCGTGATGCTCCGGCAACGTGATGTCCACAGGTCCGTACAGATTTACCACAGCCTGAACCTCGCTGCTGTGTTCGTTGTGGCCGCCCCGGCCTTCGAGTTCGGGTATGTTGGCTGAATACCCCAGCATCATGGCAAGATGACCGCCCGCCGAACCGCCGATGGCTGCAATCGCGTCGGGAGTTACGCCGTATTTTTCGGCGTTAGCGCGCATCCATCTCACCGCGCACTTGGCGTCCTCGACGCATGCCGGAAAAATGGCCTCGGGGACAAGTCTGTAGGAAATAGTGGCCACGACGTAGCCCAGTTGCGGGAAACGAACGGCGTAGTATTTGTAGTCGGAACGTTTGCCGCCCGACCAGCTGCCGCCGTGAATAAAGATCAATCCGGGCGCCGGTTCCTTGCGTTCCTTGGGAAGATATAAATCCAGCAGCAGCGGCTTCCCGTCGGCATTGCCATATTCGATATCCTTTATTTCCTCTACCGTTTCCGGCACGGGGATCGGGTCATCGAGGCTGAGCAGCGTCAGATTGCCCATTGCCGCCTGGAATACCAGATCGCCCGTTTCTTTAATGCCTTCCGGCAAAGGCGGCGGCGATTCGAGGGCCGCCAGTGCGGTTTCTGTTTCGGGAAGCGGGGGCGTTGTTTGTTCTTCCGCAAATACAACGTTGGTTGCGACAAGCGCCAACGCACTGAAGAGGATTGCGCGAAAAGGCGGATATTTTGCCGTGAAATGCATTGAATGTTCTCCTTATGGTTTTGATACAAGCGATATGGAGGCGGCGGCGGGAGTGTCGCCGGGTAACGGGCAGCCGTGCTGCAACCGTGAATGCGCGGCGGCGGCTATCATGGCGCCGTTGTCAAGACAATAAGCGAAAGGCGGCAGAAACAGTTCCACATCCAGTTGCGCCGCTGATTCGCGCAGGCGCTTGTTTGCCGCAACGCCCCCCGCAATGACAAGGCGGTGAATGCCCGATTGTTTCACGGCGCGATCAGTTTTTTGGATAAGCGCATCCACGGCTGCGCGTTGGAAGGAGGCGGCCACATCCGGCACGGCGGCGTCCGGCCTTTCACGCAGCATATACAACACGGCCGTTTTGAGGCCGCTGTAACTGAAGTCAAGCGTATCTTTTGCGACGAGTCCTCGCGGAAAATCGAATGCGCCGTCATCGCCTGTTTCGGCTGCTTTCTGAATGGACGGGCCGCCGGGGTAGGGGAGCCCCAGAAGTCTCGCCACCTTGTCAAAACATTCGCCCACGGCGTCGTCGCGGGTTGTGGCCAAAATCCGGTATTGATGGGGCGCGGCGCATTGGACTATTTGCGTATGGCCGCCGCTGACCACGAGCGCCAGGTATGGAAATTCAGGGCGATTTTCACCGAGGAACGCGCTGAAAAGATGTCCTTCAATGTGATGCACCGGCACAAAGGGAATTTTCCACGCGCAGGCGACGGCGCGTCCAAAACTCAAGCCCACAAGAAGCGAACCCATCAAGCCGGGGCCGAATGTGGCGGCAACGGCATTCACGGGCGGCCGCCCGTTTTTGCATGAAAGGCCCGCTTCGTTTAACGCCTGTTCCATAAGTTGGCTGATGATTTCAGTGTGCATGCGCGAGGCTATTTCAGGCACGACGCCGCCGAAAACGCGGTGAACGTCAATTTGTGAAGACACGACATTGGACAAAACCTGTTCGCCGTTCCGCAGCACGGCGACGCCGGTTTCGTCGCAGGAGGTTTCTATGCCGACGACAAGACTCATCGCACCAGCTCCGATACGCGCACAAGGTCTATTTTTATTGCTTTCAATTTGGGCAATTCCTCTTCAAGCACCGTTATTGTATTCGGTCGGAAATGCCCTATCCCAATGGCATTCCCCTGGGTCCGCGCGCGTTGTATGAGTTCATTGAAGTATTTTCGAATTTCATCGGGATCGCTGCTGTTGTCAAGAAAAATATCGCGGCACGCGCAGGGAATTTTCATCGTTGCCGCCACATCATACGCGCACGACTGCCATGTAGTGCGGCTGTCAACAAAAAACAGTTCATATTCTTTTACAATCTCGAGGAACCAACCTATTCTCTCCTTGTCCATAGTAAAGGCGGCGCCCGTATGATTATTCACGCCCACAGCGTCAGGAAACTGGTCTATACATTCACGTGCGCGCTTTTGGATTTGCTCTTTTGTCATATCGAGGGTTAGTTCTCCGGGAAAAGTGTGGATGTTGCTGGAGTTGCTTGTTTGCATGGGCATGTGCAGCATTATTTCAAACTTTTTCGCCATTGCCGCTTCAACCGTTGAAGCGGCAAAAGGCGTATCCGGCAATATGGCCAGGGTGATTCTGTTGTCTAATTGCAGCACTCTGTCTGTTACCGCGCCGCCGTAACCGCCATCATCGAGAATAATGGCGATGTTGCCGGGGCGCAAATCCATTTCTGCCTTGGCGTCAGCGTCTTCGCCCTCATGCGCCATTTCGCCTTCGCTCGGGATATCCGGGGGATAGGTTTCCGGTTCTGTGTATGACTCCAGCGATTCCGCCTTTTCAGCGGGCACAATGGGCGGGGGCGCATCGTAAGATTCAGATGGCGGCGTGTCTATATGGTCTTCATCAATAAGCGCGGGTTTCCCTTCTGCTGTCTCCAATATTTCCGGAATTGTTTCTGTAGGCGCTTCAAGGGTTTCCGGCATTTCCTCGACCGGTTCAATTGTTTCTGTAGGCGCTTCAAGGGTCTGGGGCATTTCCGGAATTGTTTCGATAGGCGCTTCAAGGGTTTCCGGTATTTTCTCAACCGGTTCACTTGTTTCGATAGGCGCCGGCACATCCTCAAAAGATTCGGGCATTTCTTTTACAGGGTCCGGCCGGCCCTGCTCAACGGCTACGCTTGATGTGTCCGTGGTTGACGCCTCGTCAATTTCAGGTGTTTCCGGCAGCGCATATTCTTGTTCAAGCGTTTTTTCTGCTTCGGCGATGGCGGCTTCCATACCGGATGTATCTACCGTTGCTATTTTTGTTCTGAAACCGGCGGGAAGAGGTTCCGAAAGCACACACATAATCTCGACGCAGGGGCATTCTTCGGCAGAAACCGTCAGCAAGAGCCTCGTTTCCGAAAGATGGTCCGCCCGAACAAGATATCCCTTTGCTTCAGCCGCTCTGCTAATTGCGTCAAACAGTTGTTCCGGAGTTATTGTGTCGGACATAACAATGCTGTAGCGCGTAACGATATAATCCCCTTGCGGCCTGAGAGATTCGACGTCCATAATGTTTGCGGGCACCTCTTGTCGTATGCAGGTGGCGCGCACCAGTTCCCGCACTTCACCGCAGTGCGCATCTTGGAGCATGTCTCGGGTTTGTTGGGCGTATACATCCCTCCACATCATTGGAAACAGAAAACCGGTCAACGCTACGATTATACGCATTTGTTTTGTCATTGCCGCCTTAGCCATCACACACATCCACCCATTCCACTTGTTCCAAAGAATAGCCCAAAAACCGCGCGCCTGTTTGCGCGAAATTTTTGGGGTCGTCGCTTACAAGAAATATGTGATTCCCCCGGGTGTGATCCGGAACGCGGAGGTTTTCCTGCTCTATTTTTTGGGTCACCGCGAAAGCGGTTTCTTCCGCGCTGTCCACCAGCCGGACGCTTTCTCCGGCCGTTTCGGCGATGACTTCGCGCAGCAGCGGATAATGTGTGCAACCCAGCACGAGCGTGTCAATTCCCTTTCCGAGCAGGTCTGACAGATAAGTGCGGGCGACGGTTTCAATCACATCTCCCTCAGTCCATCCTTCTTCCGCGAAGGGCACGAATAACGGACAGGCCGCGCTGTAGACCTTGGCGTCAGGGCGTATTTCCTGAATAGTTTTTACATACACGCCGCTGTTTATGACGCCGCGTGTGCCAATAACCCCTATTCGCCCCGACTTGCTGTGTTTGCATGCCGCGCGCGCGCCGGGCACAATTACGCCCACCACCGGCACTTGAAGTTGTTCCTGAAGCGTTTCAAGCGCGAATGCGGTGGCTGTATTGCATGCCACCACAAGCAATTTTATGTTCCGGTTGACAAGCAGATTGGCGCAGGTCAAGGCGTACCGTATAACTGTGGACGCGGATTTGGAGCCATAAGGAACACGCGCCGTGTCGCCAAGATAAACAATGGATTCCGAGGGAAGAGTTTCCCAAATTTTTCGGCAGACGGTTAATCCGCCCACTCCCGAATCAAAGACGCCGATGGGGCGATATGGATTGCCGGTCTTCATTTCAGCCCGGTCCGTGTCCAGCGCTTATCCTGAGCCAGCGGGTCGCTCAAATCAAGATGCGCGGGGAACGTTTCCTGGGGCGGTGAACCATCAAACAAAAAACGCACCGTTTGCACGGAAAATCCGTCTTCACCCTGCAATGATTGCTGTGTCATGGTATTGACAATGCCGTACACCATGAGCGCTTCCATTTCGGCGCTTTTTGGATGATTGGGGGACGCGATCATCTCTGACGATAAATCAATGGTCAACTCGTTGTCGCGAAGATACAGGGCTCTTATCCGGGTTTGCGCGGAAAGCAGGGGCAACAACATTTCATTCTTGGGTCCCGCCAATATGCCTTGCAACGCGTTTCGACAATTTTCCACGGTGCGGCCGCCGTACTCCAGCGCCATATTTTCAGGCGCAAGCCAATGGCCGTCTTCACCGGCAAAAAAAAGCGTGATTTCCCTTGTGCCTAATGCGCCCAGTTTCCAGTCTTCGGCACTGGCGTTTTCAGGCCATTCTTCCGTTTCAGGCGAGAGCGCAGAGAGAGGGTTTTCCCCTTTTTTAAGCATTTCATTGATTAGCAACACGAGCACAAAACAAAGAACAAGCGTCGCCATTGCCCAGAGCGTCAGCAGCAATTGCCTGACTATATGATATTTGGAAGAAGGCGTCATAACTGTTTATTTTTGTTTACGATCACTGACCGATTTGTCACTCCATGGGTTGGTTCAAGGCGGTTGCGATGGCGCGCGCCAGTGTTTGGGCTGTTTGTTCCCTGTATGTTTCATCACCAGCCGCCATGACAGTCTCTGGATTGCTCAAGTAGCATAACTCGATTAGAATACACGGCATTTCCGCGAGTCGTTGTAAAATAAGCGGAGCGGTGCGTACGGTGACGGGCCCCAGCGCGCCTTCTTCCGCCAGGGTCTGGGCGATATGATAGGCGGTTGTTGCGGCTTGTTCACCTCTTGTGCGGCGGGCGGCAAGTTGACGGCGCATTTCCGAGTCCAGCGTTTCCTGTGGCGGATTTGGCGATTGATCCGTAAAAATGGTAATGCCGCCGGTATGATGCGTTGCGGCATACGCGGCATGAATACTAAGCAGCAAATCGCCTTTTACGGCATTTGCCGTTTTCGTGCGGACACTTGGGGACAGGTCTTTATCCGCTTCTCTGGTACAGTGTATGGTGAGTTTCGTAGTTTCCTTAAGTATGCGGCGCAGATTCATTACGATATCCAGAGCAAACTCTTTTTCGGTTATATTATCTCCCACGATACCGGCGTCTTTTCCGCCGTGGCCCGCATCCAGAACGATGCTGCCGACAACATCTGAATAAGGGGCGCGCTCCGTTGAAGAATCATCAGCAATGGATGTTTCTTCATCGGCAATCCCGGGCGGCGGCGCAATGGCTTTTTCTTCAGCGGCGGCGGCTTCTTCCACTTCCGGCGTAATATCAGTTGCAACAGCCGGGAGAGTTAATGTTTCCAGTAATAACCCCGGGTCTTCATCAAGGGCCGGCGCATCAGGAACAACGGGCGTCAATTCAGGGGGCGTGGTCGTGGGCGTCGCAGGCGCTATTTGCATGTTGTAGGCGCGCGCGAAGAATTCTATAATGTCAGCCTGCGACAAATACAAGCCGCCCTCATGAACGCGGGCGGGGTGTATCAGGGAGAATGTGCGGCCTGGGACGGCTACAGCCACATCGTTTAGTTTTAATACCGCTGTCGCTCCGGAACAGGCTGCGTCAATTGTTTTTTCGGAAATGCGAATTGTTCCCCCCAAGCCGTCCAGCACATCGTCCATCGAGACATAAGGGATGTCTTGCGCATAAAGTATCCTGGCCGCGACGGTTACAATGTCCGCCTGCATATTGACGGTATAATAGGCGTTGTCAGCCCGTGTCGTTGCGGTGGCCAGCATGCAGGCAAGGATAGTGAATATATTGACATATTGTCTTTTCTGCACGTAATTACCGATCCACTCTAGAGATTGCGCGCCATGCGCGCAATAGCGCTTTGTCAGTCGTCTTCTATGATCAAGAACAAGAAATTCACAAGCATCGTCATGGCGAGGAGGGCGTTACCCCGACGCGGCAATCTGGGAAAAAGAGATTGCTTCGCTTTGCCCGCAACGACGTCATGCTGGATTGCGGGCAAAACGCGCGTTGGATTCTGTTCCAAGATACTAGGCGATTGGCTATAAATCTACCCCATTGTTCCGGCATGATGCAAACCTGAGCGGCGCACAGCCCAATCCTTACGGTTTGCGGCCGGAGAAGTTTTGTCCACCTATTTTCTTGCCACAGCGAGTTTAATGATTAAAAGTTCAAGCAGCAGCTGCTCGTTTGTGCCGGTTGTGCGCAAGGCAAAATGGGTGCGCGTACACAGGGCAAGCGCATCAACAAGCCGTTTAACGTTGAATTTGCGGGCAAGGGGGGCGACTTTTTCCGCAACGAACCGTTTTCCGATGGCGGCCTGCGTTTGCGGGTGGGCGCGATAGGCGGACTCAAGAAGCCAATTGATGGTTCCCATTATTTCATTGGGATGCTTGTTCATTGCCAGCAGTTCGTGTAGCGCTTCAAGCGCTGCCGTGGGATTGGAACTCGCAATGGCGTCCGTAAGCGCCCAGACCGTGGCCTCCGCCACGTCAGCGCAGGCGTCCAGAACATCCTGCTTGGAAACGGATGGTTTTCCGGACGCAAAATTGCACACAAGATTGAGCGCATTCATCACATCCGACAGCCGGCTTCCGGCGCGGTCTATCAGGGCGGTTATGGCGTCCTGCGTAATGGAGAGGTTGCGTTCCGAAACCCTTTCTCGAATCCACAGGGCCAAACGCGTGTCATCCAGTTGTGGGCATTCCACAACCGCGCCGTTGTTTTCAAACGCTTTGTACAGGCGTTTGCGTTTGTCCGCGGTTGACGCCACCATCATCAGTATTGTTGACTCGGGCGGCGCCTCCAAGCAGTCGAGCAAAGGCGTCACAGGAGATTTCTTTTCGCCGGGCATGTTCATGTACACGTTGCCGTTGCGCACCAGAATGACTTGTTGTTCAACAAGAAAGGGAAGCGTCTGCGCTTGTTCAGCCACTTGGCCGGGGGCCGTTTCGTCCGCGTAGGCAATGGTGAGAGCAAGGTCGCGCAGACTTTTTTCCACATAGTGTTCAATCATTTTTTCAACGGCTTCATCGGCGAGGTAGGGTTCAAAAGCTTCCTTTCCCCAAGGTGGTTTACCTGCGGTAAACAGAATGATTCGCGGAGGCGGGGTCTTGCCAATAGTACGGATGAAGTCCTGAACCGGAATGCCCATTTACCACGGCTCCACGACCCGATAGAAGATATCGGAAGCCAGTTGTTCCAGCGCTTCTGAAGCCGCCCTGTTTTCTTCTTCCGTGGCAAAAGAACGCACCGTCGCCAAGTATACCTCCGCGTTGCCGCGCAAACGGTCGGAGGATACGCCTGCGGCGCGGGTGTAAAAGGATGTCTCACCCGCCATGACCGGTTCCTGCCATATCACCTGTCCGGTTTTCAAATCGGTCAGACGCACCGAGGCCGTAACCACCAAAAGGGACTGTGTGACCTCGTCCCGCTCAGTGGTGAGCCCTTTGCGGTTGATGTCCAGCACCACTCCCTCAAGCAAGAGGTCGGCCTCTTCCGGCGGCGCCACTCTGAGGCGGCTGTCTGTGATGAATTTTCGCACAACCGCATTGGTGAGCGGCGCCTGTAGATCATACTGGTGGCTGGTGTCGTAAAAGGGGGAGACCGCAATGCTCTGATACATGGGATCAAGGGAGCTTTGCGTCGTATATCCGCAACCGCATAAAATCGCCGGGGCAATGATACACGGCAATAGTAACGTTCGGAAGATAAAAACTCCTTTTGACGCTAATACAGTCATAAGGCGGAACGTATGCCTTCTGCATATTTGTCGCCCGCGTGTTGCACACCTTCGTGTTCCGCCAGCCACGCGGCGGCGACATGGGACGCTTCCGTGTCGGAAAAATCATTGACCAGTATCTCGTAATAAAGTTTGGCGGCGGGAAATTCACGGCGTCGTTCGTAAAAACGCGCGATGTCAAGCCGCTGCAGGGCGATGGATTCACGCATTTCCCGGCGCTTTTCCTGTAGTTCAGCCGTCCGTTCGTCCTGGGGATACTGAGCCATGAAATCATCAATGGCTTCCACCGTGAGCGCGCTGGGCGCCTGATCATAAGCCGGCGGCAGGGACGCTTTGTAATAACACAGCGCCAGTCCGTAGGAGGCTTCGTTAACCCATTCCGAAGCGGGATAATCCTCGACGACGCGCCGATATTCAAACGCGGCGTCAATATACTGTTTGCGCGCGTAGTGGCAGAGGCCTATCTTGTATTGCGCCTCGGCGGCCTCCGGCGCGAAGGGCTGGTTGTCCACCACCATGGTATATACTTCCGCCGCCCGCTTGAAAGGCCGTTTCTTAAAAAGGCGAAACCGCTGCGTTGATTTGCGGACGCCCAGTTCGTAATAGCGGTCGCCAACTTCGTATTGCTTGGCGATGGCGTCGTGATAGCGGTTTGTGTCGGGATGAGCGGCGATCAGCTGCTGGAACGATTTCGCCGCCGCCATCAGGTTGCCCTGGGCCATTTGTATCTCGCCGCGCAGATACAGATTTTCGTCCGCAAGCGGGTCGCTCCCGTAATACTCGATAAATTTATCCGTTTCGCGCAACGCTTTCCGGTAATCTCCGGCCAGCATCAAGCTGCGCGCGTGTTCCAGCTGTAATTCCGCCGTCTCCTTTGGCATGCGTTTAATGTTTACAAAACGCCCCGTCTGCGGCGTCCATGTCCATTGCGCCTCGGCGACGCCTGCTGTAACCATGATAAGAACCGGCAGTAATCGGATTAGGTTCCGCATAAATAATGTGTCTCCCGAAAAGTGTATCACATAAACACGACGTTCCTTTGAACGCCCACAATCCTGTCAGCTGAAATACTAGCAGGTATCAAAGATGGAAAACAAACCAACCGTTGTCGAGCGAACCACAGGCGGCCGCTGTTCATGGCGCCGGAGGCGTTAGAAGCGTTGCACTTTTTCGCCGTTCTTCGTATACAGGTTATTCCCGCTGATGATCAGCTCCTCGTAAAGGTATTCGTCACCGAACCTGGCTTCAATGATTGCTTTGTCGTAAGCCACGCTCCAGCGCCCCTCGAAGTAGTCCATGCCAGTAACAGAGCGCATTAATGGATGAGTGGCATACAGAACGCCGTTGGCGGCGATGGTAATCTTTATTCTGTAATTCTCCCACTTAAACTCCCACTCCGTCCCCACCAAGTTCTGCGCGTCCAGAAGCGGCGGCTCGTTTGGAACATTGCTGCGACCTGTTGTCGGAGCGGCGGTGTTCGTTGTTTGCGCCGCATTTTCGGCGTCGCCCGCGTTGCCTTCGCGCAGCATTTGCGCTACGAATGGAAAAAGCAGAAACACAGCCAGAAACCCGCCAAACCCTATCAGCAGTCTATTGTCCATAAATGTGATACCCCGATGCTGTCATCTGTCTTCTCGGTTAAGTTTGCGGACACCATTTTCAGGCGACCTCAACACACTAAGTTTATTATAACATGATAACAAACTTCAAAAGGAAAAATCGCAACCCACAAAAGATTCAGTACCGACATTTGCAACGCCGACGCCAAATAATTACGCGCCTGCAATTCTCACGTTGATTAATTATACCGGACATCGGGCGTGTTGAACCACTTTGTCCGGAAAACTTTTCTATTTTATGCGCTTCATTATATACTATACTTA